>NZ_RZOM01000033.1:0-13602 GCF_003999175.1 Mesorhizobium sp. M7A.F.Ca.ET.027.03.2.1
GATTTCTATTACATAAAGAACTTTTCGCCTTGGCTGGACGTTTTGATAACTCTCAAGACGCTGAAAACGATGCTTACCGGCTTTGGTGCGAGATAACCAATGCGAAGCATGGCTCTGGAATAGCAAGCGCAGGAAGCAGATGGATCTCGCCTCCAGGAAAATAGCGATCATCGGGCTTGGCTATGTCGGCCTGCCGCTGGCGGTCGCCTTCGGCGCCGGCAGGGATGTCGTCGGTTTCGACATCGACCAGTCGAGGGTGGACGCGCTGAGGCGTGGCGACGACCATACGCTGGAAGCCAGCAGCGATGAGATCAGTGCTGCGTCGCGGCTGACATTCACCACCGACAAGGCCGATCTGCGCGATTGCGGGATTTTCATCGTCACGGTTCCGACGCCGATCGACAGGGCCAACCGTCCGGATCTGAGACCGCTGATCATGGCATCGACTTTTGTCGGCGAGGTCATATCGCCAGGCGCGGTGGTGATCTTCGAATCGACGGTCTATCCCGGCTGCACGGAAGAGGTGTGCGCGCCGCTGATCGAGAAACATTCGGGCCTGCGCTACAATGAGGGGTTCTTCCTCGGCTACAGTCCCGAGCGCATCAATCCGGGCGACCGCGAGCATCGGTTGCAAACGATCGTCAAGGTCACCAGCGGCTCGACGCCGGAAGCGGCCGAAGGTATCGATGCGCTCTATGCCTCGATCGTGCCGGCAGGCACACACCGTACCTCGAGCATTGCGGTCGCCGAAGCGGCCAAGGTCATCGAGAACACTCAGCGCGACCTCAACATCGCGCTGATGAACGAGTTGTCGCTTATCTTCGGCAAGCTCGGCATCGACACGTCCGAAGTGCTGGAAGCCGCCGGCACCAAATGGAATTTCCTGCGCTTCACGCCTGGTCTCGTCGGCGGCCACTGCATCGGCGTCGATCCCTACTATCTCACCCACAAGGCCCAGGAACTCGGCTATCATCCGGAGGTGATTCTTGCTGGCCGCCGTATCAATGACGGCATGGGTCGGCACGCGGCGGATCAGACGGCCCGCCTGATGATGCGCAAGGGAATACCTGTCGTTGGCAGCCGGATTCTGGTGATGGGCGCGGCCTTCAAGGAAAATTGTCCGGACCTGAGGAATTCCAAGGTCGCCGATATCGTTGCCCAACTGAAGGAATACAACGCCGGCATCGACATATGGGACCCCTGGGTCGACGCGCAGGAATGCGCGCGTGCCTTCGGCGTAGCCAGCATGAAGGACATTCCCGACATGCGTTATGACGGCGTTATCGTGGCCGTCGGCCACAGGCAGTTCCGCGCGTTAGGCGTCGACGGCCTGATGGCGCTTTGCAAGACCCCGGGCGTCATCTACGACATCAAGGGTCTGTTCCCCAGGCATGTCACGGATGGGCGTTTCTGATGAAGGTTCTGGTCACCGGCGCGGCCGGCTTCATAGGATATCACGTAGCGAAGCGGCTGCTGGAGCGCGGTGACGAGGTCGTCGGCATCGACAACGTCAACGACTATTACGATCCGGAGATCAAGGAGGCGAGGCTGCGGCTTCTGGACGAGGCGAGCCGCAAGACCAATGCCGGCTATCATTTCATCCGCGGCAATCTCGCCGACAAGAGCGTGGTCGACGCCTGCTTTGCCGACCATGCATTCGACCGGGTGATCCATCTCGCCGCCCAGGCCGGGGTTCGCTACAGCCTGGAAAACCCGCATGCCTATGTCGAAAGCAACATCATCGCCTACACCAACATGCTGGAGGCCTGCCGCAACAGCGCCGTCGCGCACCTGACCTATGCCAGCACGTCGAGTGTCTACGGTGCCAACACCGACATGCCGTTTTCCGAGCATCGTCCGGCCGACCATCCGCTGCAGTTCTACGCCGCGACCAAGCGCGCCAACGAACTGATGGCGCACAGCTACAGCCATCTGTTCGGATTGCCGACGACCGGGCTTCGCTTCTTCACGGTGTATGGTCCCTGGGGTCGCCCGGACATGGCGCTGTTCCTGTTCACCAGGAACATCCTGGCCGGCGAGCCGATCAAGCTGTTCAACAACGGCAACCACACGCGCGACTTCACCTATGTCGATGACATCGCCGAAGGCGTGATCCGCGCCAGCGACAGCCCGGCCACGGGCAATGCCGCCTGGGACTCCAGCCGTCCCGATCCGGCCACAAGCAGCGCCCCCTGGCGCATCTTCAACATCGGCAACAACAACCCGGTGAAGCTGACCGCCTATGTCGAGGCGCTGGAAAACGCGCTGGGCCGCAAAGCCATCGTCGAACTCTTGCCGCTGCAGCCCGGCGACGTGCCCGATACCTTCGCCGACACCTCGGCGCTGGAGCAGGCGGTCGGCTACCGCCCGGCGACGACGGTGACCGAGGGCGTCGGGCGGTTCGTCGAGTGGTACAAGGCGTATTTTGCGCGGGGATAAGGCTCGGCGTTTCCCGGCTGATCCGCGCTGTTCCATGATCGCGTAACCAGGAGCAGATGGAATCGATACGGCTCGCAAACAGGCAGTCTGCAATCCATTGCAGTCCCAGGCGCTATTGAGCGTCTGCATCCCCACGTTCAATCGGCGGGATCGCGTTGCGGCGCTGGTTCAGCAACTGTTGCGTACGGACTGCCCATTGCAGATATGCGTCCATGTCGACGGTTCGACCGACGGAACGAACGAAGCGCTTGCGGAAATCGCATCTCGCGATGCCAGTTTGGTGGTCACCACCGGCCCGAATGACGGCAGAGGCCGCGCGATGTTTTCGGCGATTGCTTCCGCCACTGGCGACTATTGCATGGTCTTCGATGATGACGACGATCTCTTCACCGATCGCCTGCCGGAAGTCTGTGAGCACCTCTCGCAGAGAGGTGTCGATGAGAAGATTGCGGGTTTTGTGTTCTCGATGGCTCTTGGCCACCCAGAGACGGCAGCAGAGCCGTTTCCGTCGGAACGGACAAACCTGATAAAGATGCGGGCCGACGAACGGGTGGTCGGCGACAAGAAGGAGGTCATCAAAACTCCTTTGCTTAAACGGGTTGCCGTGCCCCCAGCGGGGCGGTTCCGCCGCGTTCCAACATCTCTTCTCTGGTCCAGATTGGCGATCGAATACGACGTTATCTGTGTCAATGTCGAGATTGGACAAAAACGATATTTGCCGGAGGGGATGACGGCAAGGATTCGGCTTCTTCAGCGACAAAATGCATACCCGATGTTGTTGCTGAACTTGAACTACATCAAGGCGTTCGGGCTAGGACGATATCGGTCAGTTCGGTTCTTGGGCAAGGCGGTTCTTGCCTGTTTGAGCTTTGGTGTCTTGAGTTTCCCGTTCTTGCTCAAGAGGTCATTCGTGCGGGTGACTTCATGAAAGAAGCCAGCCTGTGGAAGTTGGTGGAAGCCATCGTAATACGAATTGTTCCTGGTCTTCTGAACATAGCGACGTTGCTGTACATCGGCAGCCATCTGGAGACTGGACAGTACGGTGTTTTCAGCACGACGATTGCGACAGTTTCATTTATTTCGACACTTGTTTTTGGAGTCGCGACCTATTCGATAATGCCGGTTTCCGCAAAAATGCATGCCGCGGGAATGGGTAGAGAGTACGTATCGTCCATTTTGACCGTGCTGGCAGTTGTGGTGTTGTTTGTCGTTCTGGCTGGACTGGCAATGACGTGGCTGGGATTTGGCAATGCCGTTGCCGCGACCATCATCGTTTCTTTCGGCTTGCACACCGCACTTCAAGAGATTTTGAGGTCACAACTGCGTTTGTGGGCGTACGGTTGGTCGGCGATTGGCCAGGCCGTCGCATACCAGGCAGGAGCCATAATCCTGCTTGTCGGCGATGCGAAAGTAGGCTCGGCTCTTGCAGCCTTTTCGCTCAGCTATTTCGTCGGAGCGCTGATTTCATTTGCCTTCCTGGGACCTATGAATCTGAGACGGCCTGGCTTTTCCTATCTTGCCGGGTCTCTGGTTACAGGCTGGGGATTTGTGTTGAGCAATCTGGCCGAGAGCGGCGTGTTTGTCGGCATTCGATACATTGTTTTGTTGCTTGGCTCCGAGACCCATCTCGGTGTCTTCTCGTTTTGCGTCGATCTTTCACAACGGTCCGTCGGCTTCTTCATGAATGCGGCCAGCTTCGTATTTGTGCCAAGGGCGTTTCTCAGTGCCGCAAATGGAAACGTCAGGGAGTTTCGGCGCGGACTGTTCGAGGGAGCGGCCATCGCACTCATTTTTGCGACCGTGGCCGCGGCCGGAATAGTTGGCCTGTTTTTCTCGGGCCATGCATTCGGATGGCTGGGGAAGTCTTTTGATCCTGTGGTGTTCGGGATCGTTTCTTGTGCTGTTCTGGTCAACAGGACGAAGAAAGTGATCATCGATCCTTTTGCGCTTAGGTCGAGCAAAGCGATGACGTTGACCTATTCCTACGCGATAGGGGCGTTGGCTTGCTGTTGTCTGGCGGCATTGGGCCTTTGGTGGCGGGTGCCTCTTGGCAGTGAAATGGCATTTTTGTTCGGATATGTCGTTGCCGCTGGCTGTTCCTTTTTCGCATTGAGGAATGTGATTGCAGATCAAGGGCCTGGTGCGAAACAGCGCACCGTTTTGATGGTCGGTCCGGATGCCAGAAATGAATGAGAAGAAAGCATTCTACGACGAGAAAAACAGGCGCATCGTCCATGTCGGCACGGTGGCTGATGACGACTATTGGGATTCTCACTGGGCCGAAGGGATTGTCTCGAGGCCGGATCGCTTTGTCGTTGAAACCACCAAGCGATACCTGACCGGATCGGCCAAGATCCTGGACGCTGGATGTGGCTTGGCCAATACGGTCCATGGCCTCGACCAGGCAGGCTTTTCCGCCTACGGGATCGACTTCGCGCAGAAGACCGTGGGGATGGTGAATCGTGCCGCGCCCCATTTGCAAGTGACCGTGGGGGATGTTCGAGCAACGGGCTTCGCGGACGAATTCTTCGATGGGGTGTGGTCTCTGGGGGTGATCGAGCACTTCTTCGACGGTTACGATGAGATCGCATTGGAGATGAAGCGCATCATCCGGTCAGGAGGAGTTGCCTTCGTGACAGTGCCGAGCATTTCTCCTCTCCGGCGGCTGAAGATCAGAATGGGTCTCTATCCCAGGTTTCCAGGTGAACGGGCCGGATTTTACCAGTTCGTTCTTGAGCCGTCTTCGATTGTTTCCAATTTCGAACAGCACGGCTTCAAGCTTCTGGGATCACAGCCGAGGGGAGGCTTCAAGGGGCTGAAGGACGAGACATTTTTCTCCAAGCCGATGCAGGCCTGGTACGACAGTAAGAATGGAATCCTGAGAGGTTTGCGTGCTGCTGCGGACCGGTTGCTCGGCCCATTTTCGCATCATACGCGGCTCTACGTCTTCCACAGGATATAGCGCGGATGTCAAATCCGAGTGGGCGCGATCGCCAAACGAAACCGGTGGTGAAGCAGTGTCGATATTGCGAAAGTTTGTTCGCACGAATGTGGCCATTTCCGAGTTCCTGGACAGTGCTCTGCCGCGGCGCCTTCGCATCGACGGCAACCGGACCTTTGCGACGGAGATAGCACCTCCCTTACTTACCTCAAACGCTCGGGTTTACGATCTTGGCGGGGGTGCCAGGCCGTTCGTCAGTCTTTCGGAGAAGCGGCGCCTGGGGCTTTTTGTCGTTGGGCTCGACCTCGACGCGGAAGAGTTGTCGAAAGCGCCACGCGGAATATACGACGAGGAGATTGAAGCGGACCTTACCTCGTTTAGGGGGAGGGGCGATGCCGACGTCGTCATTTGCCAAGCAACGCTCGAGCACGTCCGTGATGGCGAGGGCGCCCTGCGCGGCATTGCCAGTTGCGTGAAACCGGGAGGCATGGTTGCCATTTTCTCGCCCTCGCGCAACGCCGTTTTTGCCAGATTGAGTCGGGTCCTGCCGGAGGGGATGAAGCGACGGCTGCTTTTTGCGATCTATCCTGAAAAGGGCATGGGTCATGACGGGTTTCCGGCCTTCTACGACAAGTGCTTGCCCAGTGACGTCGAAACAATCGCAAAACGGAACGATCTGGAACTTATCGAGCGCCGTCTGTTCTGGAAAAGCTCCTACTTCTATTTTTTCGTGCCGGCCTTTCTTGCCTGGCGCATCTGGTTAGGCGTTTCGGCCCTGTTCCTCCGCAAGGATGCCGCTGAAACCTACGCCTATGTCTTTCGGCGAAAACAGTGAGTTCCCGCGGCCCATGAAAAGGAAGCTCGCGCTGATCGCCATTCCGCTCGACAGAAGAGGCGGTGCCGAAACCATCCTGAAACTTGTTGCGCGCGCACTCGCGAGGCGACCCGACTGGGACGTCGAAATCGGCTTCTTGGGTAGCCAGGCGGCGGGCGAGGCCGCTGGATCACACCAGGACGGAATTCGGTGCAGCTACGGCTATGGCGGCGGCAAGGCCATGAGCGAGTTTTTGCTCGCCCCGCGGCTGATCCGGCGTCGGTACGATTTGGTGTTCTCGAGCCACGCACGGGTAAACTCGTTTCTGGCTGCCGCCCGAAGCGTTGGACTTCTCCGCAGCCATAGGCTGGTCGCCCGCGAGTCCACGGTACTTCTGGATCGCTTCAAGGGTCCTCGCGCGCTCGCTTACAAGGCGCTCTACGCTGCCTATGGCAGCCAGGACATGATAGTCGCGCAAACGAGCTATATGAATGAACGCCTGCGTGACGTATTGCCCCGGCGAGCAATCGCCAAGCTGTGTACTTTGCCCAACCCGGTCGACGAAGATCTCATCGTCAAAATGTCCATGGAAGCATCGTCGGGGCACGACGCCGAGATACTTTCACGCCGTCCGCAGATAGTCTGGTGCGGCCGGCTGATTGATGTGAAGCGTCCGATGATCGCGGTTGATGTGCTGGCCGAAGTCAGACGAAGGACCGGCGAGGATTATGAGCTGACCATGGTTGGCTCTGGCCCCATGGAAGCGGAGTTGAGAGCCCGCGCCGGCAAGCTTGATCTGACCTCGCGACTCAATCTGCTCGGCCAGAGAGACAACCCGTTTCCGCTGTTTCGCGCAGCGCGTGCCGGCATTCTCACGTCGGCGACGGAGGGATTTCCCAACGTCCTTCTGGAAATGATGGCTTGCCGGATTCCCGGCATCGTCACCACCCCCTGTGCGGGAGATCTGGACATGCTGTCGGGCCTGGAGATTTCAGCCGGCTTTGGCGCGTCGGAAATTGCGGAAGCACTGCTGAAGGTCATTCAAGGTGGTGATCGGTCGGCCTTGTACGGAAAGACCTTGTCGGAAAGATCGCCGGATCGGTTTGCGGATATGCTGTTGAGAACGCCGTTGTCATATCCGGGTGGGCAGCGATGACGGCCGTTGCTCGCAACAAGATAGTCGTCTCGATAAACACATCCTGGAATGTCGTCAATTTTCGCAAGGGACTGATCGAGGCGCTGCGGAGCCGCGGCTATGACGTGGTCGTCGTCGCGCCGAGAGACGAGTATTCTCCGCTGATTGCGGCCATGGACTGCCGCTATGTCGAACTCGACATGGACAATTCCGGCACGTCACCGTTGCGGGATTTGGTCCTTCTGTGGCGCTACTGGCGTCTCTTGCGGCGCGAGAGACCGCTGGCCTTTGTCGGCTTCACGATCAAGCCCAATGTGTTCGGCTCCATCGCGGCCAATCTGAACGGCATTCCCGTCATCAACAACATTTCGGGATTGGGGACAGCGTTCGTCCGCGGTGGTCTGCTGCTCAGGATTGCCAAGGCCTTGTACCGGGTGGCATTGGCCCGTTCCAAAATGGTTTTCTTCCAGAATGACGATGACCGGATGCTGTTCGTCAACGAACGCCTGGTTCGCAAGGATCGAACCGCGCTTTTGCCTGGCTCCGGCATCGACCTCGTGCGTTTTGCCCCTTCGCCCGAAGCGCGCACCGGGTCTGGCGCCATCATCTTTCTTCTCGTGGCCCGGCTTCTCTGGGACAAGGGTGTCGGCGAGTTCATCACGGCGGCCCGTCGGGTTTGCCGTGAGGTGCCCGGAGTGCGTTTCCAGCTACTCGGCTTTCTTGATGTCGAAAACCGGACCGCGGTCAACCGCGAACACGTGGAAAAATGGGTTGGCGAGGGATTGGTCGAATATCTCGGCTCCACCGACGATGTGCGGCCTTTCATTGGTGCCGCGGATTGTGTCGTGTTGCCCTCCTACAGGGAGGGAACGCCGCGCTCGCTGCTCGAGGCGGCTGCGATGGGCAAGCCGCTGATCGCAACCGACGTGCCAGGATGCAGGGAAGTGGTGGACCACGCGGTCAATGGCTTCCTATGCAAGGTGAGGGACCCTGATGACCTTGCGAGCAAGATGGTCGAGTTTGCGCGGCTGGACGACTCGTCCAGGGACAGGATGGGAGCCCAGAGCAGAAACAAGGTCGAGCGGCAGTTTTCGGAAACGATCGTCATCGAGAAGTACATGCAGCAGATAGAAAGACTGAGCGCCCTTGCGGCGAAATGAGCGGACCGGCCGCACAGGGTCGGAGGGAGGATAGTTTTGTCAGTCAGGAGCATAGCGTTGCTTGCCGTCGTGGCAGTTTTGTTTGGTGTTGGCTTTCTGGGCATCATCGTGATGCAGAGGGGCGGCCCGTCCCCCGCGAAGCCGGTAGCCGAGCTCAAGCCGTTTGACGGCAAGCTCGCCATTCCATCGGTCGATGATCTGCGTGTCGGCGGTCGCAAGATCCTGCTGTGCGGGGCGTCGTTTTCCAGGCCTCAGGCCATGCGCCTCCTGGTGACGGAAGCGGCGCGCCGAGACTACCAGGGGCTCGTCCTGGCCTGCAAACCTGTCGGTGCCGGAACACCTTGCGACGGCAAGATCGCTTCCAGGGTTGGCGATAACCTTGTTGTGCAGTGCCTGACGGCTGAGGGGGAAGATTTGGCCACCATACTCACGCAGGGCGGAATTCTCTGCGGCCAGCCGGTTCAGGCCGGCGCAACGTACAAACCTTGCTGAGCAGGTCGCCAGTCAGACCAGAGGCTCTTGCGGCGAAGTGAGTGGGTCTTGTTCTTAAGCTGGCCGGCTGCCCGCAGTTGGGTATTTATGGGTCCTTTATTGGGTATGTCGGTTCTTGAATTTTCGGGTATTTTTGGGTATATTTGCGGGTATGACCCTGAAGATCGACTCTCTGCAAATTACCACCGAGATCCTTGCCCTGGTCTCGGAGATCGACGAATTCAAAGGGGCTTGGCGAGCGCTGGGCGCGCTTGCTCCGGAACGCTTATCGGCTCTGCGCCGCGTTGCGACAATCGAGAGCATCGGCTCTTCTACCCGTATCGAAGGAAGCAGGCTTACTGACGGCGAAGTGGAGCGGCTGCTCGCCAACCTCGACATCAAATTCTTTGAGTCCCGAGACGAGCAGGAAGTCGCCGGATATGCGCAGGTCATGGAAATGATCTTCGCGCATTTCGATGCGATTGATCTGACCGAAAACCACCTGACACAGCTACACCGTGACCTGCTGGCGTTCAGCAACAAGGATGAACGCCACCGCGGTGCATATAAGACACTCGCCAATAATGTCAGTGCGTTCGATGCCGACGGAAAAGAGATCGGCGTCATCTTCGAAACGGCGACGCCTTTCGATACGCGGAAGCGGATGAAAGAGCTTGTCGAGTGGACACGCGACACACTCAACGAGCAAAGCCTGCACCCTCTGCTCGTCGTCGCAATCTTCACGGTGGTGTTTCTGGAGATACACCCATTCCAGGACGGCAATGGAAGGCTGTCACGCGTTCTGACGACGCTCCTGCTGATGCGCAGCGGATATGCGTATGTGCCTTACTCTTCCCTCGAAAGTGTGATTGAGAACAGCAAGGAAGGCTACTATCTGGCGCTACGCCAGACTCAGAAGACGATCCGCAGCCCGAACCCCAATTGGCAACCATGGGCTGTGTATTTCCTGCGCGCTCTGCAGCAGCAAAAGCGGAGATTGGAGAAAAAAATCGAGCGGGAACGTCTTGTGCTCGGCACGTTGCCGGAACTCTCTCTGCAAATCGTTGAGGCCATCAATGAGCGTGGGCGCATAACCATCAGCGAGATCGTCAACCTGACAGGTGCAAACCGAAACACCGTCAAAAAACACTTGGCAATTCTGGTCGAAGCGAACCATCTGGCCCAACATGGAACCGGCAAGGGAACGTGGTACGGCCAAAATAGGCGGTAAAGCCGCCAAGTCTGAGGCACGTCGACTTGGTGAGTTGGATCGCGGTTGGGGCATGGAGCAGATCTCTATGGCGGGAGAGCAGGAATGTAGCCGAGCCGGCCGCCTACCCTGTTGGCCGCGATTGGTATCGAGCCGATCTCGAATTACATGCTGTCAGCACGACCAATGGTTGAAATCGCGCGGCTGCCATCAAGGAATATCTACCGAAAAATGTATCGATGATTCAATATATTAGGTTGGCGAAAGGTTTGGCGCGCTCAGCTTGGTCAAAGCTTATCGAGCCAGTCACCGCGGAAAGGAGACCTCAAATTTTTTTCCGATAGTAAGAAACCTGTGACAGGTAGTCGAAAACTATTAATGCGATCTGGCTAAGGTACTGTGCTTGGACAGACACGCGTCAGCTTAAATCGCCTCGCGCGCGCGAAACAGGTTGGAATTGTGGCGAAAAACTGGTACGCGCTGATGCAATGCCTTTGACTGGGTGCGTCTGAAGTGGTGCAGCGAGAAGGGATCGAAGACTGATGAGCCTTGTGGTTAAAACTGCGCTTGCCGTATTTGTCGTGTCAATCGGGTTTGGTTCAGCTTCATCGTTTGCCCAGGATGCTTCGTGCAGCTGCGCGACACCCTATCAAGGTTCGGCAAACCAGATCGGATCCATCCGTTCCGCCACCGGTGATGTGATGGTGTCGCAGACGGCGGGCTATGGCGCTGCCAAGGTTGGAAGCGCGCTCGATTTCGGCAGCCGTGTGGTGGTTGGCGCCAACGGCGCGGCCTCCGTTCTGGTCGGCGGCTGCAATCTGGAGGTTTCGGCCAATTCGAGCCTCGACGTTTCCCGCCTTGGCAACAACATTTGCCTCAAGCTTGTCGGCTCTGAGAAGACGGCTGCTATTCAGCCCTCCGGCGGCGGCGCCGGGTTCGGTCCGCCGGAGGCGATTTTCGCCGGGGCGCTTCTGACGTCTGGCGTGCTCGCGGCGACGCAGGACGACGACAACGGCGTCAGCCGCTGACGAAGATATGGCGGCGTCGGCCGCTGTAGAGAAGGGTCTGGAAAGGTCGGCGGCCCGGCTGGTTTATTGGGTTTGTTAACCATATTGTTCTATTGCTTGGGGCGGGGCGGGCTGTAATTCGTACCAACAGGGCGAGTTACAGGTTTTGGTGGGGTAAAATGATGAGTTGCCATCGGTTCGGGGTTGCTTTTGCTTTTGTTGCATTCGTCGCAGGGGGCGCCCTGTTCGCCGCGCCCGAGGCTGTAGCTCAGCAAACCTGTTCCTGTCTTGTGCCGGCGTCCGCAGACGCAATAGGTCGTCTTACGCAGGTCCGGGGTGATGTCCAGATGTCCCAGGCCGGCGGCTATGCAGGGGTGGATGCCGAGGCGCCGGTGTATGCGGGCGCGCGCATCATGACCGGGGCGCAGGCGTCTGCTTCGCTGGCTATCGGAGCCAATTGCGCGCTCGATATTCCAGCCAATGCCACCGTCAAGGTCGACCCTATCGAAGGCGGCATGTGCGTTTCGCTTGAGACACCGTCTGCGACGATCGTACCCGCCAGCTCAGAACCTGGCATGCTGCCGATTCTCTTGGGCGGCGCCGCCGTCGGTGGTGCCGCCGCCCTTATTATCGGCCTGCAGGATGACGACGACGCGGTCAGCCAATAGGCGGGATACGACCCCCGCTGTTTTGCGTAAATTTGTCAAATGCGTCATTCGCCTTCATGCGGGTGACGCGTTTCTATTTTGTCGAGGCGAAGCTTTGCCTCCTCTCAACCAGAAACGCCAATGATCGACCTGCATTCACATATCCTGCCCGGTCTCGATGACGGTTCTCCTGACTTGGCCATGTCGCTGGAGATGGCACGGCTGGCAGTGGCCGACGGTACGACGCATATGGCATGTACGCCGCATGTAATGCCTGGGGTTTATGAGAACGCCACGCCAAAGATTGCCGGGGCTGTTCAGGCGTTAGAACTGGAGCTTCATCGCGCTGCCATACCGCTTACCCTATATGTTGGCGCTGATGTTCATCTCGCGCCTGATCTCCCCGATCGATTGAGGGTTGGTACGGTGCCGACTCTGAACGGATCCCGCTATTTCCTGTTCGAACCGCCACATCACATTTTGCCTCCGCGGCTCGAAAACTTCGCCGCCCGTCTCATAGGCGCCGGCTTCGTGCCGATCCTCACTCATCCAGAGCGGTTGACCTGGATCAAGGCGAATTACGACGTCATCGAGAGGTTGAATACGCTAGGCTGCCTTATTCAGCTCACGGCTGATTCTGTGACGGGGGCCTTTGGACGTACGGCGCTCTACTACTCGGAGAAGCTGCTGGATGAGGGCAGGGTGGATATTGTCGCCTCCGACACCCACGGCGCCAGCCGGCGGCGGCCAGGGCTTTCGCAGGCGGTTGTCGCCATCGCGAACCGGTGTGGGGAAGATGAGGCTTACAACATGGCAGTGAAACGCCCGGACGCGATATTGCAAAATCGGCCGCTCGTGCCCATCGGAAAGCAAAGCCCGAGAAAATCGGGGGGCAGCAGTGCGGGGCGGTTTGGCGGATTGGGCCGGTTGTTTAAGAGCGGGGCTCTTTGATGGGCATTTTCGATCTCGCAAGAAGTCATGCGGGCACCGTGCCCGCTTTGCTCGCATCGCTAGCAATATCTGCCTGCGCAAGCACTTCGTCGACATCGACGTCCTCCACCAGTTCTGTCGATGCGCTGCAGCCGACGGCGTCTTCATCGGCGCTCTCTGGCGGTGGTACGCTGCAGGTGGTCAAGGATCTCCCGCCGCCGCAGAATACCCAGAACGGCAGCGAGCAGCCTCTGTCTGCCAACGATGTGCTCGAGGTCAGTGTTTTTCAGGTCGATAATTTGAACAGAACAGTTCAGGTCGACGCGGGCGGACAGATTTCGCTTCCGCTGATTGGGACCATGACTGCAGCCGGCAAGACCGTTCGTCAGCTCGAGAAGGAAATCGAGACTGCCTACGGTGAAAAGTACTTGCAGTCGCCTGACGTGACGATTTTCGTCAAGGAGTCGATTGGCCAGCGCATCACGGTCGATGGTGAAGTCAACAAGGCCGGCATTTATCCGGTGTCCAGCAGCGCTTCCTTGCTCGACGCGATCGCTCTTGCCGGAGGGTTCAATCCGGTCGGTGATGCCGGCAAGGTCTTCGTCTATCGCAATGTCGGCCAAAACAAGCTGGTCGCAAATTACAATGTCGAGGAAATCCGCGCCGGCAAGAACCGCAACCCGCGCATCTATGGCGGCGACGTGGTCGTCGTTTTTGCTTCGAAGTCGAAAATCGCGATGAACAATTTGAAGGATGCGCTGGGCCTCGCCTCCAGCGCTGCCCGCATTGCGGTCATTCCGTAGACACGGACAACCCCAGGATCACCTCGCGCATGCTCGATCGTAACA
>NZ_RZOM01000340.1:0-5553 GCF_003999175.1 Mesorhizobium sp. M7A.F.Ca.ET.027.03.2.1
GTCGGCGGCCAGAAGCTCGACCTCGAAGCCGAACAGACGCCGCCGGACGAGGCCGGCATCATCCGGCTGCAGGCGATGAAGACCGGCGCTCTGATCCGTTTCGCCTGCGAGGCAGGTGCCCTCATCGCCGGCGCCCCGGCCGATGACCGCGAGCGGCTGGCCGAATTCGGCTCGGCGATCGGTCTTGCCTTCCAGCTTGCCGACGACCTGCTCGATTTGACCGCCGATGCCAGCCAGATGGGCAAGGCAACCGGCAAGGACGCCGCCGCCGGCAAGGCGACGCTGGTGGCCTTGCATGGTCCGAATTGGGCGCGCAGCCAGTTGCACGGCCTTGTCGCACAGGCGCATGCGCTGCTTGAGCCCTATGGCGACGATGCCCAATTGCTGAAAGAAGCGGCGACGTTCGTGGCGACCCGCACCAGTTGAGGTTGGCGCCAACCGAGATATCGAGCTGACTAAAGTTCGCTCATCCTCCGCCGGCCAATTCAGAAATAGAACTTGAGCGGAAGCCTGCCGAGGCAGAGGATCGACATCGCTTTGCCATCCGCACGGCACGCACGCGGTGCGGGTAGAGTTGGAGGGGTGCCATGTCGACCACCGACAAGCTGTTCAGCGGTTCCATTGCCGAGGTCTACGACCGGGCGATGGTGCCGCTGATCTTCGAGCCGTATGCACGGGATCTGGCAGAGCGGGTGTCGAAGCTCGGGCCGCAATCGGTGCTCGAAGTGGCGGCGGGCACCGGTGTGGTGACACGTGCGATGGCAGCAAAGTTGCCGGCGCAAGCCCGCATCGTGGTCACCGACCTCAACCAGCCCATGCTCGACCACGCACGCACGCGGATGGCGGACGATCCTCGGATCACCTGGCGGCAGGCCGACGCCCAGGCGCTGCCCTTCGAGGACGCAGAGTTCGACGCCGTGGTTTGCCAGTTTGGCGCGATGTTCTTCCCCGATCGGGTGGGCGCCTACGGCCAAGCGCGGCGGGTGATGCGGCCGGGCGGGCACTTCCTGTTCAACGTCTGGAGTGCCATCGAAGACAACGAGTTCGCCGAGGAAGTGACGCGGGCGCTCGGCCATTTTTTCCCGGCCGATCCGCCGCGCTTCATGGCGAGGACGCCGCACGGCTATCACGATGCGGACGTCATCCGCGCCGACCTTCATGCCGCCGACTTCGGTAACATCACCATAGAGCCGCTGGATGCCGTCAGCGCCGCTTCGTCGCCATATGAGGCGGCCACGGCCTATTGCCAGGGCACACCCCTGCGGGCTGAGATCGAGGCGCGCGGCGGCTCGCTGGAGGAGGCGACGCGATACGTGGCGAATGCCCTTGGGAAACGGTTCGGGGAAGGTCCGGTGCGTGGCCGCATCCGCGCCCTCGTCGTGGAAGCGGCCTAGGCGTGCTGTCCATCCGGCGGTTCGCATGGCCTGCCTGCCCGCACGAACGAAATTTTAATGTAAATGAAGCGTAATCCCGGCCATTAAAATGGTGCGTATGTGTTGGGGTTGCGCATGCCTGAATATTCGTCCTTCATCCGGTCGGTCCGGATCCGCTATATTTCAGGGTTGCTGATCTTCGCGCTGGCTTCCGCCGGCATCGTGATTGCGCTTGACCGCGTCAATTCCTTTCGCCGCGACATCGATGCGCTGAGCAGCAACCTCGTCATCTTCACCCGCGACCTGCGCAACGCGACCAGCTTCGCCGAGACCACCGGCACCGCCTGGCGGGCGGAGACACGCGATGCCCTGACCACATCGGCGCGCGGCCATTCGGAGCGCCTGACCGGCGAGATCGAGACGCTGACCGCCCAGCTTGCGGCGATCAAGCCACGGCTGTCGATCAAGACCGTCAACGAACTCCAGTCCGCTTCCGTCAACGGCGATCTGTTCTGGTCGCCGCGCGACATGGTGCGCAATTTCAACCTGATGTCGATGGCGCAAAAGGTCGACGAGTGGAGCTATCGCGAAATCCGCAACCAGAACGACCTGTTCGCCCAGCCGATGCTGGTCCGCGTCCGCACCGCCATGGATGATGAGCGCCACCTGGCCGATGCCTCAAGCGACAGGCTGCTGCTGTGGGCGAGCGGCATCCTGTTCGCGGCACTTGCCATCGTCGCCTTCTGGATCTTCCGCCCGATGGAAGTGGCAATCCGCCGCGCCTTTGCCGAATCCGCGGAATCCCTGTTCAAGGCCGAGGCCGCCGACCGCGCCAAATCCGAATTCCTGGCCAATATGAGCCACGAAATCCGCACGCCGATGAACGGTGTGCTCGGCATGGCCGAACTGCTGGCCAAGACCGATCTGACCCCGCGCCAGAAGACCTTCACCGACGTCATCGTCAAATCCGGCAACGCGCTGCTCACCATCATCAACGACATCCTCGATTTCTCCAAGATCAATGCCGGGCAACTCACTCTCGACCCTGCTCCCTTCCGCCTTTCCGAGGCGGTCGAGGATGTGGCGACGCTGGTCTCGGCGCGCGTCGCCGAAAAGAACCTTGAACTGATCGTGCGTGTCGACCCGCGCCTGCCGGCCCATGTCGTCGGCGACGCCGGCCGGTTCCGGCAGATCATCACCAACCTGCTCGGCAATGCCGTGAAGTTCACCGAAAAGGGTCATGTGCTGATCGATGTCGGCGGCGAAATCGTCAACGACGTGGTCCAACTCAAGATCCGCGTCGAGGACACCGGCATCGGCATACCGGCCGAGAAACTGCAGAACGTGTTCGAAAAATTCGCGCAGGTGGACGGCTCGTCCACCCGCCGTCATGAAGGCACGGGGCTTGGCTTGGCCATCGCCGCCCGCCTCGTCGACCTGATGGCAGGCAAGATCGGCGTCGAAAGCGAGATCGGCCGCGGCTCGGTGTTCTGGTTCGCGGTGCCGCTGCCCGCGCATCAGGCCGCGGCGCGCGACGAGATCGTGCCGGTCGACGTCACCGGCGCGCGCGTGCTGGTCATCGATGACAATCCGGTCAACCGCGAAATCCTGCTCGAGCAGCTCAGAAGCTGGAGCTTCGATTGCGCCGCCGCCGAAAGCGGCGCGGTTGGGCTGGCCTTCCTCGACCGCGCCTTTCAGTTGGGCGCCGCTGTCGACTGCATCATCCTCGACTACCAGATGCCGGGAATGAACGGCGCCGACGTCGCCAGAGCCATTGCTTCCGACAGCCGCCTGTCGGCCATCCCGATCGTTATCCTGACCTCGGTCGACCAGGTCGATTTCGGTAAGATGATCATCGACTTCGGCATTGCCGCGCATCTGACCAAACCGGCGCGCTCCGCGGTGCTGCTCGGCACCGTCATCTCGGTGATTCAGAAGGCCCGTTCGCAGGTCGGCAAGGCGCGGTTCGTCCGTGAACCGATTGTGCAGGCTTCCCTGGCAGCGCCGCCCGCCTTCACTGTCATCCGCGGCCCGGCAATGCCGGTCACGGCAGCGCCGGAATTGACAACCGCGCCGAACGGACCGATCGACATCCTCATTGCCGAGGACAATGACGTGAACCAGTTGGTCTTCGGCCAGATCCTCAATGGGTTGGGCTTGAGCTACCGCATCGCCGGCAATGGCCGCACGGCGGTCGAAATGTACCGGGCGCTGCGCCCCAAGCTGATCCTGATGGACGTTTCGATGCCCGAAATGAACGGCTATGAGGCGACCCGCGCCATCCGGGCGATGGAGGTCTCGACGGGCGCCCACATCCCGATCATCGGCGTCACCGCGCACGCGCTGAAGGGCGATCGCGACAAGTGCATCGAATCTGGCATGGACGACTATCTGCCGAAGCCCGTTTCGCCCGACCGCCTGGGCACCAAGATCGGCACATGGCTCAGCGAGACGGTGGTGGCCAAGACGGCGTAAAAGCCGGCCCTATTGGTCAGGCCGATCGGCGCAACCGGCCGATCGGGATGATTTCCGGCGAGGTCACGCCATAAGGCGTGCCCTGCCAGTCACCCAGCCACTGCTCGACCAACAGGCCAGCCTCGTCCAGCATCCGCGCAAGATCTTCCTTCTTGGGGAACGCGATCTTGGATTCGGCGCCCAGAACAGGTCTACCGCCCGGAATGTCATAGAAGGTCGAGTAGGTGACGATGCCGGTAGCGGCATCGTGTCCGGCATCATACCAGGCTTTGACCGTGCCGAGGTCGGGATGCGTAACCGCCCGTTCGGAGCGCTGCGGCGTCCATTCCAGCCATTCCTCCTCGGCGGGATTTCGTGTGTCGAAAATGAAGAGCCCGCCAGGAGCGAGATGCTCAGTGATGGTGCCCAGCACCGCCATCTGATCCTCGCCTGTCAAGAAAACCTGGAACGCATGCCCGGTGAGCAGGACCAGATCGAAACGCCGCCCGAGCCGAACAGTACGCGCGTCAGCCTCGACCCAGTCGACCCTGTCGCCGCCGGCCCTGCGCCGCGCGACGTCGAGCATCGCCGATGCCGGGTCAACGCCAGTGACACTATGCCCATCGGCAAGTTCGGCAGCCAGTTGGCCAGTGCCACAGCCGAGATCGAGGACCGAGCCGCGATTTACGGCAAGACCGATACAGTATTCAAAATCGGCGCGGCCGCTTTGGTTCTCAATATCATAGAACTGGACGAAGTCAGGATCGTTGTAGATAGGGTCGGTCATAGTTCTCCGCCTATACTCCAAATTTCCAGCTGCGGCCCATCAATGCGTCAGGCCGCCGCGTCCAGGCGATAGCGACGCATCCAGTCGAGGCTTGTCGCGTCAGCGAGCTTTGCAACGCCGGGGCTTATATCTTCGGCGTCTGGTGCTCGGACATCCAAAACTTCACAGATGCCTAGCAACGTCGCCGCCGGATTGCTCGAAAGGCGCTCGTAGCCAACCCGAAGCGGGGTTATGCCTTGCTCAGCGAACCAAATGTTCCATGCCGCATCATAGGTCTCGAGTTCCGTGACCTCTCGTTTGATCCGCTCGAAATCATATTGGGGCTCTTTCGGCGGTGCGACCCTTTCGATCTCGGTGCCGTCGGGAGCGATATGCCAAAGACCGGTCTGCTCCGCCTTGATCAGGGAGACAGCCTGCGCGAGCTTGTTCTCCCGCGAGAGGTGTATGTAGAGGACGCGGCCAAAGGCCTTTTCAAGACGCGCTCTGTCAGACGGCAGTTTTGGAAAAATCCGGTCGAGGGTTGCCGAGAGTTCATCCAGATTTTCGCGCATTAAGCGAAGGCCGAAGAGGCCGGTCCCACCCTTGCCCGCAGCCATCGCCGCGTTGAGATAGGCGACATTGAAGTCGAGCTCACTCATCGTGTCGCGATCGGGCAGCTTCCACTCTTCAGCCCACTCCAGCACATCCTGCCGCCGATAGAATGAGTGCGGATCGCCAGTCGTCTTCGTGGATGCCAGAAGCTTGCACAGCAGCGTGCTTCCGGTCCTCGGCGTGCCGCAGATGATGTATCCATCGAACATGTTGAGACCCATGCTGCTCGTCAAAGACAGGGCCGCCGCCCAGTAAGGATGGCGGCCGCTATAGCTGAAATCTTTGCTGGATGCGACGTCACGGCTATCGCTTTTAAATGCCTCTCTCGGACAAACACCATGCCTGCAG
>NZ_RZOM01000341.1:0-5552 GCF_003999175.1 Mesorhizobium sp. M7A.F.Ca.ET.027.03.2.1
TTGCCGGTGCGGGCAAAGCCGGTCTGCACTTCGTCGGCGATCAGCAGCATGCCGTGCTGGTCGCAAAGCTTGCGCAGCGCAACCAGGAAGTCACGCGGCGCGTCGTAGAAACCGCCTTCGCCCTGAACCGGCTCGATGATGATGGCTGCGACGCGGGCCGGATCGACATCGGCCTTGAACAGCCGGTCGAGCGCGGCCAGCGAGTCGGCGACCGAGACACCGTGCAGCGGCACCGGGAACGGCGCATGATAGACGTCGCCCGGCATGGCGCCGAAGCCGACCTTGTAGGGCACGACCTTGCCGGTCAGCGCCATGCCCATGAAGGTGCGGCCATGGAAGCCGCCGGCGAAGGCGATGACCGCCTGACGGCCGGTGGCATTGCGGGCGATCTTGATGGCGTTCTCTACCGCCTCGGCCCCGGTGGTGACGAAGATCGTCTTCTTCTCGAACTTGCCGGGCAGCATGCCGTTCAGCCGTTCGGCCAGGCGCACATAGCTCTCATAGGGCACCACCTGGTGGCAGGTGTGGGTGAAGCGGTCGAGCTGTGCCTTGACCGCCTCGATCACCCTGGGATGGCGATGCCCGGTGTTGACCACGGCGATGCCCGACGAGAAATCGATATAGCGACGTCCCTCGACATCCCAGATTTCCGAATTTTCAGCCCGGTCGGCATAGATCTGCGTGGTCATGCCGACGCCGCGGGAAATCGATTGGTTCTTGCGTTCGGAAATGGCTGAATTCTTCATCGTATCCCTCACCGGGCCGGCGCCCGTCCTGTTTGATGCCGTTGAGACGTCTTCTGACCTTATTTCACGTTTTCCTCAAGTCGGCACCACCGGCAGGCGATTGGGCCTGCGGTGGGCAGATCCGGCGCTTAACCAGTTGCCGATACACGTACGACACCGGTTTCCTTTTCCCGGGGATCGACTATCCTCTGGATGTCCACGAGGCATCGCGATCAGCGGGCGGCCCGCGGCCGGGGGAGCCCATGAGCAGGAACGTGACTTCGCCCGTCTCGCAGCCATCGGTCCAAGCTCCCGGTCTTTTGTCTTTTCCAGCCGCCCCAGCGCTTTTCGCCTGCACGGCTGCGCTGCTTTTGATCGGCTGCCAGAAGCAGGAAGCGGTGGACAAGAAACTGCAGATCATGGTGCGCACCGAAACGGTGGCGATGGCCGACTATGCGCCAAGGACCTCACTGACCGGGGTGATCGCGGCGCGTACGCTGAACAATCTGTCGTTCCGGGTCGGCGGTCGCGTCGCCGAACGGTTTGTCGATGTCGGCCAGCATGTCGATCAAGGCACGGTGCTCGCCCGGATCGATCCGCAGGAGCAGGAATCCGATTTGCGCTCGGCGCAGGCCGATCTCGACGCGGCGCAGGCGCAATTGACCCAGTCCGCCGCCGCCTTCGAACGGCAGAAGACGCTGCTCGCCCAGGGTTTTACCACCAGGCGCGATTATGACGCCGCGGACCAGGCCCTGAAGGTGGCACAAGGCAGCGTCGATGCCGCGCAGAGCGCTTTCTCCAACGCCCAGCAAAACCTGTCCTTCACCGAGCTCAAGGCCGGTGCCGCCGGCGTGATCACCGCCCGCCAAGTCGAAACCGGCCAAGTGGTGCAAGCCGCGCAAACCGTCTTCACCGTCGCCGAGGACGGTGATCGCGACGCCGTGTTCAACGTGCAGGAGACGCTGATCGCCAAGGCACCGGCATCGCCTGCGGTGACGATCACGCTGTTGTCCGATCCGCAGGTCAGGGCGACGGGCAAGGTCCGCGAAATCTCGCCTGCGGTCGACCCGGCCTCGGGCTCAATCCGGGTCAAAATCGCCATTCCCGACACGCCCGCCGGCATGCCGCTTGGGGCAGCCGTCATCGGCACGGTAAGCGCCAAGCCGGCGAAGGCGATCCTGCTGCCTTGGCAGGCGCTGACGTCCAGCGGCGGCAAGCCGGCGGTCTGGATCGTCGATCCCTCGACCAAGGCAGTGACGATGGCGCCGGTCGAAGTGCTGGCGTTCAATTCGGGCACGGTCGTGATCGCCAAGGGGCTGGACGCGGGCCAGAGCGTCGTCACCGCTGGAGGACAGCTGCTCAGCCCTGGACAGACGATCGAGATATCGGGAGCGGGCCAATGAGCCGGACGCCACGCATCCTGCTCGGCGTGCTCATGCTCGGCGCGCTGGCATCCTGCTCCAAGTCGGAGGAAAAGCCGCCCGAGATCGTCCGACCGGTGCTGTCGATGGTGATCGAGCCGCGCACCACGCAAATCTTCGGTTTTGCCGGATCCGTCGAACCGCAGGTCAGCGCCGACCTTGCCTTCCGCCTGCTTGGCCGGGTCGTCTCGCGCGACGTCCAGGTCGGCGACATCGTCAGCAAGGGCACGACGATAGCGGCACTGGATCCGACCGCACTGGAGTTGGGCCTCCAGGCGGCCAAGGCGGAACTGTCCAATGCCGAGGCGCAGCTCGCCAACGCCGCCGCCAGCGAGGAACGGCAGCGCCAGTTGCTCGCCTCGGCCAACGCCACGCAAGCTGTCTTCGATGCCGCGCAGCAGGCGCGCAAAGCCGCGGAGGCAGGTGTCGAGCGGGCCAAGGCTTCGCTTGCCAAATCGCAGGAACAGCTCGGCTATGCCAGGCTGTTCTCTGATTTCGACGGTGTCGTCACCGCGGTCGGCGCCGAAGTTGGCCAGACGGTCTCGCCCGGCCAGACCGTCGTCACCGTGGCGCGTTCGGACCTGCGCGAGGCGGTGGTCGACATTCCCGATCAATTGACCGGTGATCTTGAGGCCGGCACGCCCTTCCAGGTGATCCTGCAGTCGCTGCCGACGATCCAGACCGGGGCCAAGCTGCGCGAGATCGCACCGCAATCCGAGGGCTCGACCCGCACGCGGCGCGTCAAGCTGACGCTCACGGATCCGCCACAGGCCTTCCGGCTCGGCTCGACGGTGACGGCGACCCGCGTGACCAAGGTGGCACCGACGATCGAATTGCCCATGTCGGCGCTGTTCGAAAAGAACGGTTCCGCGAAAGTGTGGATCGTCGACCCGCAGACATCCAGCGTGAACGCACGCGACATAAAGGTCGCGTCGAAGAATGGCGGCACCTTCACGGTGGCCGAGGGGCTGGAGGCCGGCATGCGTGTTGTCACGGCGGGCGTCCACAGCCTGAGCGAAGGCCAGAAGGTGACAGTGCCCGAGGGAGGGGCCTCATGAAAGGCTTCAATCTCTCCGACTGGGCGCTCAACCACCGCTCCATGGTCTGGTATTTCATGCTGGTCTTCGTCGTGGCTGGCGTGTTCTCCTACCTCAATCTCGGCCGTGAAGAAGACCCCAATTTCACCATCAAGACGATGATCATCCAGGCCAACTGGCCGGGCGCCTCGGTCAGGGAAACCGTGCAGCAGGTGACCGACCGTATCGAGAAGAAACTCGAGGAACTCGACAGCCTCGACTACACCAAGTCCGTCACCACGGCCGGCCAGACCGTCATCTTCGTCAACCTGAAGGACACCACCAAGGCACGCGACGTCGTGCCGAACTGGATTCAGGTGCGCAACATGGTCAACGACATCGCGGCGCAGTTTCCGCAGGGGGTGCAGGGACCGTTCTTCAACGACCGCTTCGGCGACGTCTATGGCAACATCTACGCCTTCACATCGGACGGGCTGACGCCGCGCCAGTTGCGCGACTATGTCGAGGACGCCAGAACAAAAATCCTGACCGTGCCCAACGCCGGCAAGGTCGACCTCGTCGGCGCCCAGGACGAGGCGATCTATCTCGAATTCTCGACCCGCCAGATCGCCGCCCTCGGCCTCAACCAGCAAGCGATCGTGGCGAGCCTGCAGGCGCAGAACGCGATCACGCCGTCCGGCGTCATCCAGTCCGGGCCGGAGCGCATCAGCGTGCGTGTCGGCGGGCAGTTCACCTCCGAGGACAGCCTGCGCGCCATCAATCTGCGCGTCGATGACCGTTTCTTCCGCCTCAGCGACGTGGCGACGATCACGCGCGGCTATGTCGATCCGCCTACGGCACTGTTCCGCTTCAACGGCCAGGACGCCATCGGGCTCGCCATCGGCATGAAACCCAACGCCAACCTGCTCGAATTCGGCGAGGCGCTGCACAAGGAGATGGACAAGGTGCTGGCCGACCTGCCGGTCGGTGTCGGCGTGCATCTGGTGGCCGACCAGCCGGTCATCGTCGAGGAGGCCGTCTCGGGCTTTACGCGCGCGCTGTTCGAGGCGGTCGCCATCGTGCTCGCCGTGTCGTTCATCAGCCTCGGCATGCGCGCCGGCTTCGTCGTGGCGCTGTCGATCCCGCTGGTGCTGGCCATCACCTTCACGGTCATGGCCTATCTCGGCATTTCGCTGCAGCGTATTTCCCTGGGGGCGCTGATCATCTCGCTCGGGCTTCTGGTCGACGACGCGATGATCGCGGTCGAGATGATGGTGGCGCGGCTGGAGGTCGGCGACAATCTGCGCAAGGCGGCGACCTATGTCTACACATCGACCGCCTTTCCGATGCTGACCGGTACGCTGGTGACGGTCGCCGGCTTCATCCCGATCGGCCTCAACAACAGCGCCGCCGGCGAATATACCTTCACCCTGTTCGTGGTCATCGCCGTTTCGCTGCTGGTGTCATGGGTCGTGGCGGTGCTGTTTGCGCCACTGCTCGGGGTCACCATCCTGCCGGCGACGATGAAAACCAAGCATCACGACCAGCCCGGCCGCTTCACCTCGCTTTTCCGGCGCGTGCTTGTCGGTTCGGTGCGCCATCATTGGCTGACGATCATCGTCACCGTGCTTTTGTTTGCCGGCTCGATCGCCGGCTTCGGGCTGGTGCAGCAGCAGTTCTTTCCGCCATCGGACCGGCCGGAGCTGATCGTCGACTGGAACCTGCCGCAGAATGCCTCGATCGCCGATACGCGCGACCAGATGGAGCGGTTCGAGCAGCGGGCGCTGGTCGGCAATCCCGACATCGACCATTTTTCGTCCTATATCGGCCAGGGCGCGGTGCGTTTCGTGCTCGCCTATGACGTGCAGCCGGCCAACCCCTATTTCGGCCAGACCGTCATCGTCACCAAAAGCATCGCGGCCCGCAACCGGGTCAAGCCGGCGCTTGAAAAACTGCTGCGCGAGGAGTTCGTCGGCACCGACGCCTTCGTCAAGCCGCTCGAACTCGGACCGCCGGTCGGCCGCCCCGTGCAATACCGCGTCGGCGGTCCCGACATCCAGACGGTGCGCGAACTGGCGCAGCAATTCGCCGGTGTCATCTCCGCCAATCCAAAGCTAGCAGCGCCGACCTTCGACTGGAACGAGCCGCAGCGTGTGCTGAGGGTCGACGTGCTGCAGGACAAGGCACGCCAGCTCGGTATCACCTCCTCCGACATCGCCAGCGCGCTGAACAGCACGGTCGGCGGCGCCACCATCACGCAAGTGCGCGACGCCACCTATCTGATCAATGTCGTGGCGCGCTCGCGTGGGTCCGAACGCGGCTCGATCGAAACCTTGCAGAACATGCAGCTGCCGACCAGTACCGGCGAGGCGATCCCGCTCGCGGCCGTC
>NZ_RZOM01000342.1:0-5550 GCF_003999175.1 Mesorhizobium sp. M7A.F.Ca.ET.027.03.2.1
CGCCGTGTCCGACAGGCCAAGCTCGCGGTACATCAGATAGATCGGAATGGCGACGGCGATCGGCGGCATGAAGCGCGTCGACAGGATGAAGAACAAAAGGTCGTCGGCGAGCGGCACCTTGAAGCGTGAGAAGCCGTAGGCCGACAGCGTGCCGAGGAAGACGGCGCAGAAAGTCGAGCCGAAGGCGATGATCAGCGAATTGACGAAGCGCGGCAGGAAGTTGGACGGGCCGGCGATCACCATGTTGCGCTTGCGCGTGGTCTCGTCGCAGAAGCCTGTCGCCGGGCCCAGCGAGTTGATGTATTCCGGCGTCTGCCGGGTCCGCGTCGTGAACAGATTGCAGTAGCCCTCAAGGCTTGGCTGGAACAGGATCTTGGGCGGATAGGCGATCGAATCCGGCGGCGTTTTGAAGCTGGTGGCGAAGATCCACAGCAGCGGCACGATCGAGATCAGTGCGTAAAGTACGATGATCGTGCCGGCGATCCGTTTCGAGTTGCTGCTCGGTGCGACGACCGAATGGGCTGTGGTCAGGCTCATCTCTGCTTCACCTTGTTGAGCGCCTTGACGTAGATGTTGGCGAGGCCGAACACCGCCACGAAAAGAATGATTGCGAAGGCCGAGGAATAGCCGGTGCGCCAGCTTTCGAAAGCCTGCCGCTTCAGCGTTATCGAGGCGACCTCGGTGGTCGAGCCCGGCCCGCCGCCGGTCAACAGATTGACCATGTCGAACATCTTGAAGTTCTCGATGCCGCGAAACAGCACAGCCAGCATGATGAAGGGCAGCGCCATCGGCAGCGTGATCGACCAGAATTGCCGCCAGTTGGAGGCGCGGTCGACCTCGGCCGCCTCGTAGATGTATTCGGGGATGGAGCGTAGGCCCGCGAGGCAGATCAGCATCACGTAGGGTGTCCACATCCAGGTGTCGACGATGATGATCGACCAGGGCGCCAGCGACACGTTGGAGAGCATCTGGATATCGGTCGGCGGAATCCTCGTGACGAAGGAAATCGCGTAGGCGAACAGGCCGATCTGCGGCTCGTAGAGGAAGCGCCAGAAATTACCGACCACCGCCGGCGACAGCATCATGGGCACCAGGATCAGCGTCGTCCAGAAGGCGTGGCCGCGGAACTTCCTGTCGATCAGCCAGGCCAGGGTGAAGCCGATCAGCGTCTGCAGCAGGATGGTCCAGAACACGAAATGCGCCGTCGTCTGCATGGCGATCCAGATATCCTTGTCGCCGAGGATGCGCTGGTAGTTGGCAAAGCCGAGGTTCTTCACCACCTCGTTCGGGCGGTTGGCGCGGTAGTTGGTGAACGACAGATAGATCGCCCAGAACAGCGGGAAGATGTTGATGGCCAGCAGCAACAGGATCGTCGGCGAGATGAACAGCCAGGCGAGGCCCTTGTCGCTGATGCCCCGGACCTTGCGGGCCAACGGTTCCGGCGTCGCCCGGGCAACGTTCTCCGCGGTCCGATTGAGCATGGTGAGTCCTGCTTCGGTCACTTGGTCGTCTCTGTCATGGAATTTATCTGAACTGCGTCCCGTGCCAAGGGCGGCACGGGACGCATGGGTCGAGCTCGGGAGGAGCCGGGTTACATCTTGCCCCAGTTACATCTTACCGTCGTCCTGGAAGACCTGCGTCCAGTCCTTGACCAGGCCGTCCAGCGCATCCTTGGCCGAACCTTGGCCGGCGACGACATAGTCGTGGAAACGCTTCTGCGAGGCCTGCAGCAGCGGGGCGTAGCTCGGCTCGGCCCAGAAGTCCTTCACGATGGCCATCGAGTCGAGGAAGGTCTGCGCGTAGGGCTGGCTGGCCGGGAAGCCCGGATCCTTGACCACCGCGTTGAGGCAGGAATAACCGCCGAGCGACCACCATTTGGCCTGCACGTCCTTGTTGGCGAACCATTTGATGTATTTCAGCGCCGCTTCCTGCTTGTCGGAATAGGACACCACGGAGATGCCCTGGCCGCCGAGCTGGGCGAACTGCTCGCCGTCAGGCCCCTTCGGGTTGACGAAGTAGCCGATCTTGTCGCCGCCGACATTCTCGTCCTTCTGCAGGCCCGGCCACGTGAAGGCGAAGTTCATGTGCATCGCCACCTGGCCGGATTTGAAGGCATCGACGCCTTCGCCCATATAGCTGTTCGAGGCACCCGGAGGCGTGCAGCAATCATAGAGCGCCTTGTAGAACTCCAGCCCCTTCACCGACTTGTCGGAGTTGACGAAGCCTTCCATCTCGTAGGGCTTTTTGGGGTTTTCGTACTGGAAGCCATAGCTGTAGAGCACGTCCATGGCGCCCATGGTGATGCCTTCAGAGCCGCGCTCGGTGTAGATCGAGGCGCCGTAGACGGTCTTGCCGTCGATCTCACGCTTCTGGAAGAACTCGGCGACCTGCTTCAACTGGTCGAAAGTGGTCGGCGGGCCGAGATCCCAACCGTACTTCTCCTTGAATTCCTTCTGCAGTTCCGGCTTGGAGAACCAGTCCTTGCGATAGGTCCAGCCGACGACGTCGCCCATGGCCGGCAGCGCCCAGTAGTTCGGCGTGTTCTTCGGCCATTCCGAATAGCCGACGACGGTTGCCGGCACGAAATCGTCCATGCTGATCTTCTCCTTGTCGAAGAAGTCGTTCAGCTTGACGTAATGGCCGTTCTCGGCAGCGCCGCCGATCCACTGGCTGTCGCCGATGATCAGGTCGCACAATTTGCCGTGCGAGTTCAGCTCGTTGAGGAAACGGTCGGCATAGTTGGTCCATGGCACGAACTCGAATTTCATGCCGATGCCGGTTTCCTTGGTAAAATCCTTGGACAGTTCGACAAGCGCGTTGGCCGGGTCCCAGGCGGCCCAGCACAGCGTCAGGTCTTCAGCGTGCGCGACGTTCGAGACGGCTGTCGACGCTGTGATCGCCGAGGTCAGTCCCAACGCCAGTTTCAAGCTCGATTTCATGACTTCCTCCCATTTGCGAAACGCGCCCGGATGACGGTTTCAAAAAGCCCTCAACCCCTCTCCTCAGGGGCCCAAACATGGCTGCGCGGTTACGCTGCGGATGTTTAGTAATTTGTTTAGTGATGCAATTTTTACTAAACAAAGCAAGCGAATTCGTTGCTGCGCCGCAGCATGCTTATCGCGATGTCTGAAAACGTTGGAGAAGCGCGGCTCGCTGGTCGGCTTACCGAAGCTGTTCAGGCCGATTGTGACCAGGACGTGGGGTCGCCTCGGCTTCTCAACCGACCCTTCTGGTGCTCACCATCACCTTCCGGATCGGCGGTGCCGGCGGCAGCAGCATACGGATATCGGCAAACGGGAACGACGGTTCGAAGCGGAAGGCTTCGGCCGAGGAGCCTTGCGCGCCGTTGCACTGGCCGGCGCGAAAGGCGTTCTGTGTCCGCGCGATGTCGACGAAGCGGTCGGGATCCTGCGACTGATGCATTCGGATCGCTTCGGCCTTGACGTCGGCATGGGCGGAAATGTCGACATAGTGCGTCGGCGAAAAACCGGTGCCGCCCATCGTGTCGGCATGCAGCACCGGGACGGCGAAAGACGCCGCGATGCGCACGCCGTCCGACAGCGCGCGATGGTCGGCATGATAGTCGTTGGGCGCATGCGTGATCACCAGATCCGGGCCGGTTTGACCAATCAGTGCTTTCAGAGCTCCGATCAGCGCTGCATCGGCCACCAACTCGCCGTCCGGAAAGTCGAGGAAGCGTGGCATTGCGCCTACCAGCGCAGCCGCGGCCGTTGCTTCATCGCGACGGACACGAGCGAGAACAGCGGGATCACTCGTGCCGCCCCTGGCACCATCCGTGGCCATGGCAAAAGTGAGCTCTGCGCCTTGCGCGGCATAGGCGGCCATCGTACCGAACATGAAGATCTCGATGTCGTCCGGATGGGCACCGAGCGCCAGGATTTTCAAATCACTCTCTCCCCGGAACTGGAACAACGTGACGAACGGAATCCTGCTCGCCCTGATCGCCTACGCAAGCTATTCGGGCAGCGATGCCGTTGTCAAAAGCCTGGGCGGTCAACTCACGATCTTCGAGATCGGCTTTTTCATAACTTTGTTCGCGGGCTTCTTCCTATTCTTCACGCGACCTGCGGGCGAACGCTGGCGCGATTTCTGGCGCACCAAAAGACCATGGGCGGTGCAGGCGCGCGCCTGGGCGGGCATCGCTTCCGGCGTGCTCAGCGTCTACGCCTTCACCACCATTCCTCTGGCCGAGTCCTATGCGCTGATCTTCCTGGCGCCGCTCTGCGTCACCATTCTCTCCACGGTGATCCTCAAGGAGAAGGTCGGCCCCTGGCGCTGGCTGGCGGTGGTCGCCGGTTTTGCCGGCGTCATGCTGGTGGTGCGGCCTGGCTTTCGCGAACTCAATCTCGGCCATCTTGCCGCCTTCGGCGTTGCTTTCCTCGCGGCCACCAGCGTCATCCTGATGCGCTCGCTGGCGCAGCAGGAAAAGCGCACCACCATGCTCGGCGTGCTGGTCGGTTGCGGCCTGCTGTTCAACGGCATCGGTGCCGCCGCCACCGCCTTTACTGTTCCCAGCGGAAAGCAGTTGCTGTGGCTGGCAATGGCCGGTGCCTTCACCGCGGGTGGACAATTCCTGCAGCTGCTGGCCATGAAATACGCGCCCGCCAACCGCGTCGCGCCGACGCATTATTCGCAGATCGCCTGGGCGGTGATCCTCGGCGCGTTGTTCTTCCAGGAATATCCGGACGGGCTGTCGCTGGTTGGCCTGGCGGTCGTTGGCGGCGCCGGCCTTTTGACCATGGTTCGTGAGGAAGCGCGGCTGGGCACCGTGCGCTGGAACCCGTTTTCGCGCACCCGGCTTTAAACCGACTCTGGTTGCGCCTTGGCCGTAACCGCTGATATGCGGGCGCCATGACCACAAAACCCCTGCCGGAGCTTCCTGTATCCGCCGTGCTGCCGGCGCTGAGGGAAGCGCTCGGCCATGGCAACAGCGCCGTGCTGGTGGCGCCGCCGGGCGCCGGCAAGACGACGCTGGTGCCGCTGGCGCTGCTTGACACGCCTTGGCTCGGCGCCGGCAAGATCATCCTGCTTGAACCGCGCCGCCTCGCCGCCCGCGCCGCCGCCCGCCGGATGGCTGAATTGCTTGGTGAGGAACCCGGCGCCACCGTCGGCTATGCCATGCGCATGGAAAACCGCATTTCGGCAAAGACCAGGATCGTGGTCGTCACCGAAGGCGTGCTGGCGCGCATGATCCTCGACAATCCCGAACTGCCCGGTGTTTCGGCTGTCATTTTCGACGAATTCCATGAGCGCTCGCTCGACGGCGATTTTGGTCTCGCTCTGGCGCTCGACGTGCAAGGGGCGCTCAGGCCGGATCTGCGCTTGGCTGTGATGTCGGCGACGCTCGACGGTGCGCGTGTCGCCAAACTCCTGTCGGGCGCGCCGGTCGTCGAAAGCGAGGGTCGCGCCTTCCCCGTCGACATCCGCTATGACGAACGGCCGGCCGGCATCGCCATCGAGGACGCCATGGCCAAGGCGATCCGCGCTGCCATTGCCGACGAGAGCGGCAGCGTGCTTGCCTTCCTGCCC
>NZ_RZOM01000343.1:0-5538 GCF_003999175.1 Mesorhizobium sp. M7A.F.Ca.ET.027.03.2.1
ATGATGATGTTGATGCTCATGAACGTGTATTGCAGCACGCCCGACAGGATCGAGAAGGTGATCGCCTGGTTGAGGTCGGCGATGAAGGCGAAGGCCAGCGCGATCGGCAGCAGGAACAGGATCGAACGATAGGGCGTGCGATATCTCGGATGCACGGCCGAGAACCATGTCGGCAGATAGCGGTCGCGGCCGAGCGAGAACCAGGCGCGCGCCGCATCGTTGATGCAGCCATTGGCGGAGGCCATTGCAGCAAGCAGCGTGGCGACGAACAACAGGTTCTCGAGCAGCGGGCTGCCAGTCAGCTTGCCGGCGTCCCACAGCGGATAATAGGTGATGCCGAGATATTCCCATGGCATCATCGAGGCGCAGACATACCAGGTCATGGCGGCGGCGATCAAAAGCGTGATCATGCCGGCCATGGTGCCGTAAGGCAGCGAGCGGGCCGGCGAGCGCACTTCCTCGGCGGCCTGTGTGGTGCCTTCGATGCCGAGATAGTACCAGATGCCGAACTGGAAGGCGGCGATGACGCCGATCCAGCCATAGGGGAGCGCATTGCCTGGCGTGACCAGCTCGTTCAGCTTCAGCACGGCGCCTTGCGTCCACGGGCTGACCGAAAAGAACAGGATGACGATCGAGATATAGGCGACCGCTGTGATGACGAAGTTGACATTGAGCGTCATCAGCACGCCGCGATAGTTCAGCCACGCCAGCACGACGATGGTCGCGGCGATGAAGGAATTGTGGGTGAGCCCTTCGACGCCGGCCTTGGCGACGATGGTGTCGCCGAGCAGGATGGCGTCGGATACTTCGAGCATGGTGTAGGCAAAGACCAGGAACAGCGCGACGTTGAACGCCATCAGCGGTCCGACGATGTGCTTTGCCTGCGCATACTGGCCGCCGGCGGCGGCCACGGTCGATGTCACCTCGGAATCGATCATGGCGACCGAGGTGTAGAGCAATCCCACGACCCAGCAGACGATCAGCGCGGCCAGTGCGCCACCCTTGTCCGCCGAGAAATTCCAGCCGGTGAATTCGCCGACCAGGACGATGCCGACGCCGAGCGCCCAGACATGGGCCGGTCCGAGCACGCGCAGGAGTGAAACTCTGTCCCCTTGGGCAGCCGGGGCAGCCGGTTCAAGTGCGATCGTCATTGTTCAATCCTCACTCAGATCCGGTGTTTTTCGGAAGTGGCTTCCAGTTCGCCCTCGCGAGACGAGGTCAGCACCTCTTCGGAGAAGGTCGTGTCAACCTTGAACCAGTCGTAGAGCATCCACAAAGCGAGCACGATCGAGATGCCCCAGCATGCGTAAGAGAGTGCTACCCACATGATCGTGTCCCCCGATTAAATCGTCCTCAGAACTCTTACTTGTCGTCGAATTTTTCGTTGATGACGTCGCGATATTCGCGGTCTGATGCACGAAACAGGAAGACGAAATAACCGATCAGCACCGCCGCCATGATGATCAGCGTCGGCCAGTCGATGACATAGTGGAAGCGGTTCTGGATGATGTCGTGCGCGGTCTCGGGCGTATAGCCGAGCTTTTCCCAGATAGACGCCATGGTCGGGTTCTGGCCTAGCGCTTCCCAGGTCTTGGCGTCGAGCGCGTCGATGGATTTCGCCGCGCCGGCGAGGCCCAGCTTGAGCGGTAGCCACAGTGCCACGAAAATGGCAACGACGACGACGGCGATGTCGAAAACCTGCCCGGCCTTGCTTTGTTCCGGCGGCGTGTAGCGGGACATCTCTTTTACCCCTCAGGACTTGCGGTTGCGGAACGCGTCGGCGTTCTTGATATCGAGCCCGTAGATGAATTCCTTGTCTTCCTTGTAGTGCTTGACCATCGCCAGGATGGCGGCCGTGTTGAAGATCAGCACGGCGGCGGCGGCGATCGCGACCACGGCCTTGATGCCGCTGTGCGGGATGTAGGGCCATGTCATGAGGAGGACGAAGAGGATCGTCGCCCACAGGCAGACGATCAGGAGCGCGGCTCCGCGCACGTCGGAACGATACAGCGCTTCGATGCGCTGTTGCATGTCTGACATCGGTTTCTCCCCTTTTCCGCCGTCCGGTTCCGAATCCCCGTCCGCCGTCCTCTTTCAACAGAGTGAAATTTTTTTCATAAATTCCGTCTGAATCTCGCAATTGTCAAGCGCGATTTACGTGGGGTTGACCGTTTGGTTTGCGCGGCGGATTTTGCCTGACAATGAAATTAATTGCTTATGGGTATTGCGGCGCCCGGAGGTTTGCGATCAATATTCGGCCAAAGCTCCCGCCGCTGCGCAGGGGGCAGGGAACAGCAGAGCATTATCGAAACGGAGGACGAGCGGATGACGGCATCCTGGAGATTTTCGACCCTGGCGGATCGCCATCGCGCGCTCGGTTCGAAGCTCGAAGACTGGAGCGGCATGGGAACCGCCTGGACCTACGACAAGGATGCCGACGAGGAGTACATCGCCATCCGCACCAAGGCTGGTCTGATGGATGTCTCCGGCCTCAAGAAAGTCCACATCACCGGGCCGCATGCCTCACACCTGATCGACCTGGCGACGACGCGCGATGTCGAAAAGATCTATCCCGGCAAGTCAGCCTATGCCTGCATGCTGAACGAGGCGGGAAAATTCACCGACGACTGTATACTCTACCGGACCGGACCGAATGCATGGATGGTCGTGCATGGTTCGGGCACCGGCCATGAGGAGTTGCAGCGTGCTTCGGTAGGACGCGACGTCTCGCTGCGCTTCGACGACAACCTGCACGATCTGTCGCTGCAGGGGCCAACCGCCGTCGACTATCTGGCCAAGCATGTGCCGGGCATTCGCGACCTCAACTATTTCCATCACATGCAGGCGCAGCTGTTCGGCTTGCCTGTCATGATCTCGCGCACCGGCTATACCGGCGAGCGCGGCTACGAGATCTTCTGCCGTGGCCAGGATGCCGGCACGATCTGGGACAGGATCCTCGACGAAGGCAAGAGCGCCGGCATCATTCCGTGCCGCTTCACCACTCTCGACATGCTGCGTGTCGAAAGTTATCTGCTCTTCTACCCCTACGACAATTCGCAGAAATATCCGTTTGAGAACGAAGGCCCCGGCGACACGCTGTGGGAACTCGGCCTCGACTTCACCGTCAGCCCCGGCAAGACCGGCTTTCGCGGCGCCGAGGAGCACTATCGCCTGAAAGGCAAGGAGCGCTTCAAGATCTATGGCGTGCGGCTCGATGGCAAGGAGCCGGCCGATGAAGGGGCGCCGGTCTACCGCGACGGCAAGAAGGTCGGCGTGGTGACCTGCGCCATGTATTCGCCGCTGGTCGAGAAATCGATGGGCATCGCCCGCCTCGACGTTGACTGCGCGGTAAAGGACACCAAGCTCGAAATCCGCAACAAGAGCGGCGCCATCAAGGCCACCGCGCAGCCGCTTCCGTTCGACGATCCCAAGAAGACCAAGCGCACGGCGAAAGGTTGAGGCATAGTCGATAGCGAGGGGTTCGAGGCACGAAGACTTAAATGGCAGCCAAAAGCATCATCAGCCGGCCCGTTTACGGAACCTTGTCTCCGCAAGCCGGCAAGCATCATCTTTTTATCGCGGATGCGGAAGGGGCGCTGGCAATAGCGGAGATGGCCGAGAGGGCGCCGCCCGGGTTTTTCGACGACGCCGAAATCGTCTTCATTCCTGGGCCTGACGGAAAACCCATCGCCGCCCTCGAAGCGCTGAAACCGGCACAGTTTCATCAGGCACCGTCCTTCGCCAGCCTGCTGCCACGGCTCAGGCAGACACTCGCCAACGCGCATATGGGCCTGCGCCTCTATCTCTCGGGCACCGAGGGCCTGATCGGCCAGGCGATGCAGGTGGCGCTTGAAGCCGGCATCGACCACACCTCGATCCAGACCGAGCACCGCGGCTCGCTGGCGCGGCGCATGCAATGCGTCCACTGCAAGGGCATCACCGAGGATGTGACCACGCAGCCGGCGACCTGCGCGCATTGCGGCCTGCTGCTTCTGGTGCGCGATCACTACTCCAGGCGCATCGCCGCGTTCCAGGGCGTCTGCATCAATGCGGAAGATCGCTCGGAGATTCCTCCGATGGAGGAGATTTTTCGATGAGCACCGGCACCACAAAACTCGATGTCGTCGTCAGCGACGTCGTCCCGGTCAACGACCTCGTCACCCGCTTCCATTTTCGCCGGCGCGACGGCGAGCTTTTGCCGACTTTTTCCGGCGGCGCCCATGTCGTGGTCGAGATGCGCGACGGCGAACGCACCAGGCTCAATCCCTATTCGCTGATGGGCTCGCCGCTCGATACGCGCGAATACACGATCTCGGTGCGGCGCGACGATGTCGGCCGTGGCGGCTCGCTGTTCATGCACCGGAGCGTCAAGCCGGGCATGGAGATGGTGGTCAGCTACCCCGTCAACCTGTTCTCGCTCGACCTGCGCGCCAAAAAGCATCTGATGCTGGCCGGCGGCATCGGCATCACGCCGTTCATGGCACAGACCGCTCAGCTTGCGGCGGAAGGCGGCAATTTCGAACTGCACTACACCTGCCGCACCGCATCGCTCGGCACCTATGCCGATGTGCTGCGCGAGCGCTACGACCGCCGGGTCAGGCTCTATCATGACGACCTTGAGGAGCGCATCGAACTCGACCGGTTGCTGTCGACACAGCCGCTCGGCACGCATCTCTATGTCTGCGGCCCGGCCGGCATGATCAACTGGGTGCGCGATCGCGCGGCAAGCCTCGGCTGGCCGGCGGAAACCGTGCATTTCGAGCATTTCGCGGCACCCCAGCCCGGACTGCCGTTCGACGTGAGGCTTGCCGTCAGCGGCAAGTCGATCAGGGTCGATGAGCAGCAGAGCCTCTTGGAAGCGATCGAGGCGGCCGGCGTCGATCCGCCCTATCTCTGCCGCGGCGGCGTCTGCGGCCAGTGCGAAACCAACGTCATCTCTTGCGACGGCAGGTTCATCCACAACGACCACTGGCTGAGCGAGGAAGAGCACCGTTCGGGCAAGAAGATCATGCCGTGCGTGTCGCGCTTCGAAGGCCGGTCGCTGGTCCTGGAACGGTAGAGCATTTTGCAGCCAAGTGGATACACTTGGCGTCGCAGAAATGCGGCTAAAACAAAGAGATAGAGCGGGCAGCCCGCTCTAGGAGAAAATCATGGGCATCACCTTTCGCAAGGAAACGTTCCGCGACGACTTCACCTTCAAGAACAGCCCTGAGCACATCAGGCGCTTCCCGTTCCCGTTCCACGAAGACGCCTACATGTATGCGGTCAACATCGAGCCGCATGTCGTCGGGCCCAGGGGCAGCGTGCTGGAAAACCTGATCGACGTCGACGAGCACTATGTCGCCGAGATGCAGGACCGCGCGCTGGTCCTGGCCGAGGATCCGCTGCGCTGCCAGTCGCTGCCGCACATGACGCTGGCCGGCTGGGACCTGCTCGAGCTTTTGATGGAGCAGCAGGCGCTGGGCTATCCCGAGCATTTCACGCTGATCCGCGACGGCGATCGCTGGCGCTGGATCAACCGGCCGCTCGGTATCGACG
>NZ_RZOM01000344.1:0-5533 GCF_003999175.1 Mesorhizobium sp. M7A.F.Ca.ET.027.03.2.1
GCTGCCCCCAGTGAATTGCCGTCGAGATAGATCACCCCCTCCGGCAGAATGAAACGGTCGCGCATGGCCCGCAGCGGATCTGTGGCATCCATCGCTTCGACTGCGGCGAGATCAGGAAATCCACTCATGGTCAGTCAGTCCCCGGTTGTTCGCGAAGGGTGTTCCGCCGCCGCGCGTCGCTGTTTTCATTTCGACGATGTCAGAGCCGGGTGCGGACCGTCCACAGTTCCGGGAACAGCACCACCTCGAGCATCTTCTTCAGATACGAAGCACCCGACGTGCCGCCGGTGCCGCGTTTCAGACCGATGATGCGCTCAACCGTGGTGACGTGGTTGAAGCGCCAGCGGCGGAAATAATCCTCGAAGTCGACCAGCTTCTCTGCCAGTTCGTAGAACATCCAGTAGCGCTGCGGATCGCGGTAAATGGTTTGCCAGGCGACCAGCACCTCTTCATTCTCGGTTCGCGTCTCACGCCAGCCCGTGCGCTTGGCATCGGCACCGATGTCGAATCCGTTGCGCGCAAGCAGCAGCAGCGCTTCGTCGTAGAGCGATGGTTCGGTCAGGATCGCTTCCAGCTTTCCGCTCAGGTCGGGCCGGTGCTTGTGCGGCCCGAGCATGGCCAGGTTGCGGTTGCCGGCCATGAACTCGATGGCGCGATACTGCCAGGACTGGAAACCCGAGGACTGGCCGAGCGCGTCGCGGAACTCGGTGTATTCGCTCGGCGTCATCGTCCGCAGCACATCCCAGGCATTGTTCAGCTGCTCGAAGATCCGCGCAACGCGCGACAGCATCTTGAAGCTCGGCTCGAGCCGGTCGGCGCGGATGGAACGGATCGCGGCTCCAATCTCGTGTAGAGCGAGCTTCATCCAGAGTTCGGAGGTCTGATGCTGGATGATGAACAGCATCTCGTCATGCGCCGATGACAGCGGCGTCTGGGCCTCCAGCACTTTCTCCAGGTGCAGGTAGTCGCTGTAGGACATGCGCTCCTTGAACGACATCTGGGCGCCTTCGGACGCCGGATCGTATGGCTCGCTCAATCGATTTTCTCCGTGCGCAGCCGGAAGCGCTGGATCTTGCCGGTCTGGGTCTTGGGCAGGGCGGCGATGAATTTTACCGATCGCGGATATTTATAGGGCGCGATCATTGCCTTGACATGGTCCTGCAGGCGTTTGGTGGTGAGGGCGTCGGGCGCGACGCCCTGCGCTAGCACGACATGCGCCTCGACGATCTGGCCGCGTTCGGCGTCCTCAGCGCCAATGACAGCGCATTCGGCGACGTCCGGGTGCGCCAGCAGCGCCGCCTCGACCTCGGGTCCGGCAATGTTGTAGCCGGCGCTGACGATCATGTCGTCGGAGCGGGCGGCGAAATGGAAGAAGCCGTCCTCGTCCTGCGTGAAGGTATCGCCGGTGAGGTTCCAGCCGTCGCGCACGTATTCCTTCTGCCTGTCATCGGCCATGTAGCGGCAGCCGGTCGGTCCGCGCACTGCAAGCCTGCCGGTCGCGCCGCGTGGCACCTCGCGCATCTCGTCATCGACGACGCGCGCCTCGTAGCCGCCCACCGGCTTTCCGGTCGACGCGGGCTTCATGTCGTCAAAACGGTTGGAGATGAAGATGTGCAGCATCTCGGTGGCTCCGATGCCGTCGAGGATCGGCTTGCCGGTCTTTTGCGTCCACTCTTCGAAAACCGGAGCGGGCAAGGTTTCGCCGGCCGAAACGGCGACGCGCAGCGACGACAGGTCGGCACCTTCATCCATGGCCTTCAGCATGGCGCGGTAGGCAGTCGGCGCGGTGAAAGAGATCGTCGCTTTGTAGGTCTCGATGATGTGGATCATGTTGGGTGGCGTCGCCTGCTCCAGCAGCGTCGCCGCCGCACCGAAGCGCAGCGGAAAGATGGCGAGCCCGCCAAGGCCGAAGGTGAAGGCCAGCGGCGGCGAGCCGACGAAGATGTCGTCCGGCGTCACCTCCAGGATTTCGCGGGCGTAGGCGTCGGCGATGATCAGCAGGTCGCGGTGGAAATGCATCGTCGCCTTCGGAACGCCTGTTGTGCCCGAGGTGAAGCCGAGCAGGGCAACATCGTCGCGGCCGGTGTCGACTGCGGTGAACGTCACCGGCTTGTCGAGAGCGGCACGATCGAGTTCAGCATCATGGTTGGCGGTGCCGTCGAAACCGATGACCTGCTTGAGGAATGCGCTGTCCTTGGCGCAGGCGGTCATCTCGTCCATCAGCCTGGTGTCGCAGAGCGCGACGGTGATCTCGGCCTTGTCGACGATATTGGCGAGTTCGCCGGCGCGCAGCATCGGCATGGTGTTGACGACCACGGCGCCAACCTTGGTGGCGGCCAGCCAGCAGGCGACCATGGCGGGGTTGTTGGCCGAGCGGATCAGCACCCGGTTGCCGGGCTCGACCCCATAATTCTCGACCAGCGCGTGGGCCAGCCTGTTCGTCCAGTCGGACAGTTCCTTGTAGGTGCGGCGGCGGCCATTGCCGATGAGGGCGGTGTGGTCGCCGAGACCTTTTTCGACCAGCCTGTCGGTCAGTTCGACACCGGCGTTGAGGCGTTCGGGATAGTCGAAGCCGTCGAGCAGGATTTCAGGCCATTGCTCCGGCGGCGGCAGGTGATCGCGCGTGAACGTGTCGATATGCGCTGAAGGCCCAAGCATGTCGCCGCTCTCCTGTCTGCTGGACGGCCAGTGCGCGAGGCGCCTTGGCCGGATGTCGTGGATATTAAGGTCCTGCTCTGAGGAGGCTTCGTACTGCCCATCGCACCTGCTGAGATGCGCCCAGAAAGGGTGAACATCTGCAGGTTCGGGCAGCACAGCAGACCTCCCATTGTCGGCTGTTCGTGCGGGCAGGATCGCACCAGTCGAAATTTGTTTCAAGCCTAAAATGTTTTTGCCCTAGAGCATTGACGCATGGCGTGGCGGTGGCCATTGCTAGCGGAACAGCGATGCCGTTTTTGGGGAAGGGCGCAGATGTTCGAACGTCACATCGTCGATTGGGATGATGCCTATGCCAACGGTGCGAATATCGCCGGCAGCGACCGATGGCCGGCCGCCTGGGTGGAGCCTGCGCAAGCGTTTCGTGACGCACTCGAGGCGCAGGGCCGGGCACGGCTCGACATCACCTATGGCGATGGGCGACGCAATCGGCTCGATCTCTTCCTGCCCAGCGCCACGCCCAAAGGGTTGGTGGTGTTCATCCATGGCGGTTACTGGAAGGCGTTCGACAAGAGTTTCTGGTCGCATCTCGCCAATGGTGCGGTCAGCAGCGGCTTTGCCGTGGCGATGCCGTCCTACACGCTGTGCCCGGACTTACGCATCGCCGGCATCGTCCAGGAGATCGGCGTGGCGATCGGCAAGGCGGCGGCAATGGTCGACGGGCCGCTGATGCTGACCGGACATTCGGCCGGCGGCCATCTTGCCAGCCGGATGGTGACGACAACCACGCCTCTGGCGGACGATGTGGCGCGGCGCGTGCGCCATGTCGTTTCGATTTCGGGTGTCCACGATCTGCGTCCGATCATGCGCACCGAGATGAACGCGACTCTGGCCATCGACGAAGATGAGGCGCTGGCTGAAAGCCCGGCGCTGCTGCGGCCCATGGATGGTGCCCGCATCACCTGTTGGGCCGGTGGCGGCGAGCGCGCCGAATTCCTGCGCCAGAATGCGCTGCTTGCCAACATCTGGACCGGTCTCGGCGCCACCACCGGCACCGTGGTCGAGCCTGACCGGCATCATTTTAGCATTGTCGACGGCCTTGCCGATCCGGCGCATCCGCTGAGCCGCGCCTTGATATCGGAATAGCGCCGACGTCATTTTCTGTTTGTTATTAATGGTTTGTTCTGCGCTGCTTCAGCGCAGCATCAGTACGCTGCAAGCCTCGCCAGTAGCTGCTGCGGGGGCAAACGGCGCCCGCACGATCAGCCCGTTGGCGTCAGCCAGCATTCTCAGCATCGAGGAATCCTGGATACCGAACGGCGTCGCCACCAGCGCGCCATCATCTTCCCTGACCACCGCCCGCACATAGTCCTGGCGCAGATCATTGGCCGGCATGGCGGCACCCAACCGTGCCGGACGTATGTCCTGGCGATGATTGCGGCCGCCGAGCCGCGCCAGCAGCGGCTTCAGGAACAATTGCGAGCAGACCAGGCTTGCCACCGGATTGCCGGGCAGGCCGATGCACCTGATATCGCCGAGGCGGCCGAACATCAGCGGCTTGCCAGGACGCATGGCGATCTTCCAGAAGCCGAGCGTCATGCCTTCGCCGGTCAGCACGTCGTGGATCAGGTCGTGATCGCCGACCGAGGCGCCACCAAGCGTCACGATGACATCCGCACCGGCCGCGACCGCTTTCTGCACCAGTTCGGCGATAGCCTCCTTGCGATCGGCGGCAATGCCGAGATCGAGCGCGCGGGCGCCGACCGAGTGTGCGGTGGCGGCGACGCCATAGGCATTCGATGAAATGATCTGGTCCGGGCCGAGATCGCTGCCCGGCGGCAGCAATTCGTCGCCGGTGGCGATAATGGCGACCAGCGGCCGTTTCACCACGCTGACCCGAGGATGGTTGGCCGATGCTGCCAGCGACAGTGCCGCCGGGTCGAGCAAGCGGCCTTTTTCCAGCAGCATGTCGCCTGTTGAAAAATCGAGCCCGATGCGGCGGATATTGCGCCATTGCGCCGTTGGCTCGGTCACTTCGATTTCGCCGCCGCCGAGATCGCGGACATTCTCCTGGATGACGATGGTGTCGGCGCCTTCGGGCAGCGGCGCGCCGGTGAAGATGCGCACGGCCTGCGTCTGGCCGACCGTGCCGTCGAAGCCACGTCCAGCCGGCGCCATGCCGATCACCGACAGCCTGGATGGGACCGACGTGACGTCGGCGGCGCGCGCTGCATAGCCGTCCATGGCGGAAGCATTGAAAGGCGGCTGGGTGCGAAGTGCCACGACCGGTTCCGTCAGAACACGATCCACAGCCTCGAACAGGGGAACGCTTTCGCCGGCTAGAGGCGCCGCGCCATCAAGCAGGCGTTCAAGCGCCTCCGCGATAGGAACCAGCGCCATCAGGCGCTCGCCTTGTAGTCACCCGACTTGCCACCGGTCTTTTCGACCAGGCGGATGCCGGTGATGACCATGGCGCGGTCTACTGCTTTGGCCATGTCGTAGATGGTCAGGCAGGCGACCGAGGCAGCCGTCAGCGCTTCCATCTCGACACCCGTCTTGCCGGTGACGCGCGCCAGTGCGGTGACCTTCAGGCCCGGCAAAGCATGGTCGGGCTCGATGTCGACGGAAACCTTGGTCAAAAGCAGCGGGTGGCAGAGCGGGATCAGTTCATGCGTCTTCTTCGCCGCCATGATACCGGCGATGCGCGCAGTGCCGAGCACATCGCCCTTCTTGGCGTTGCCGGCGAGGATCATCTTCAGCGTCTCGGGCTGCATCGCGACAAAGCCTTCGGCGATCGCCGTGCGCGTTGTTTCATCCTTGCCGCCGACGTCGACCATGTTGGCCTCGCCCTGCGCGCCGAGATGGGTAAGGCCCGATA
>NZ_RZOM01000345.1:0-5520 GCF_003999175.1 Mesorhizobium sp. M7A.F.Ca.ET.027.03.2.1
CATACATGCTCTTGCGGGTGCGGTCGTAGGCCTTCGACGCCACCTCGCGGATGGCGCTGCTCTCGGTGTCGAATGTCTGGAGATAACCGGCTTCATCGGCAGCAGTGCCCGGCCGCATCTTGGCCATGGCGTCGGCAGCGACGGAAAATGAGATCTGGAACATGCCGTCATGGCCGACGAAACGAATGCGCTGGCCCGCTTCGTCATAGCTGCGGCTGGGGTTGGGGAAGGTGAGGCTCATGTCTTGGCCTCCGTGGCTTTCTTGGTCGCCCGCTTCTTCTTCGGCGTAGGATTGAGGGCCTCGGCGACACGATCGGCCTCTTCCTTGGCCAGCCGAAGCTCCCTCAGCCTTGCCGTCTTGATCTCCCTGGCTCTTGCCTCGGACATATATTCGGCGGTCGCCTTGTTTTTCTCCGCTGTCTTCTTCTGCTTGTCGACAAAGCGGGCTTCAGCTTTTTCCATGATCGTCTGATTGCCTTCGGCCATCGAAGAAATCTCCCTTGTGCCTGAAATCGTGAAAGTGAACTTGTCCGATAAATAGGCACTCGATCGGCAAAATTCAATCTTTTGAATTATTTGACATTCTGCGGATATCACGAAACGGCCAGCTGAAATAATACTTTTGAATATTTAATTTGGCCCGCGAATAATTTTTGGCACTCCTATCTATCGAGTGCCAACGCGTCTATAGAGGAGGGGCGTGGCCGCCTGTGCCGGCCCCAGAAAGAAAGTTCCCATGAAATTTCGGCCACTCCACGACCGCGTCGTCATTCGTCGCGCCGAAGGCGATATCAAATCCAAGGGCGGGATCATCATCCCCGACACTGCCAAGGAAAAGCCGCAGGAGGGCGAAGTCATCGCCGTCGGCCCTGGCGCACGCGACGAAAACGGCACGCTTGTTCCGCTCGACGTCAAGGCCGGCGACTTCATCCTGTTCGGCAAATGGTCGGGCACCGAGGTCAAGATCGACGGCGCGGACCTTCTGATCATGAAGGAAGCCGACATCATGGGCGTTATCGACAAGAGCGAGACGGCCGCAACCGACAAGACCGTGGCCGCCAAGAAAGCTGCCTGACCTCATTTTCTCCGAACGAACTGGATAAAAATCATGTCTGCCAAGGAAATCAAATTCTCCACCGACGCGCGCGACCGCATGCTGCGCGGCGTCGAGATCCTCACCAATGCGGTGAAGGTCACGCTCGGCCCCAAGGGCCGCAACGTCATCATCGACAAGGCCTATGGCGCGCCGCGCATTACCAAGGACGGCGTCACCGTCGCCAAGGAAATCGAGCTTGCCGACAAGTTCGAGAACATGGGCGCCCAGATGGTGCGCGAAGTGGCCTCGAAGACCAACGACCTCGCCGGTGACGGCACCACCACCGCCACGGTGCTGGCCGCCTCGATCCTGCGCGAAGGCGCCAAGCTGGTCGCCGCCGGCATGAACCCCATGGATTTGAAACGCGGCATCGACCAGGCGGTTTCCGCCGTGGTCAAGGAAATCCAGGCGCGCGCCAAGAAGGTCAAGTCGTCGGCCGAGATCGCACAGGTCGGCACCATCGCCGCCAATGGCGATGCCAGCGTCGGCGAGATGATCGCCAAGGCGATGGACAAGGTCGGCAATGACGGCGTCATCACCGTCGAGGAAGCCAAGACCGCCGAGACCGAACTCGACGTCGTCGAAGGCATGCAGTTCGACCGCGGCTATCTCTCGCCCTATTTCGTCACCAATGCCGACAAGATGCGCGTCGAGTTGGAAGAGCCCTACATCCTCATCCACGAGAAGAAGCTCGGCAATCTGCAGGCGATGCTGCCGATCCTCGAAGCGGTGGTGCAGAGCGGCAGGCCGCTGCTGATCATCTCCGAGGACGTCGAGGGCGAGGCTCTGGCGACGCTGGTCGTCAACAAGCTGCGCGGCGGCCTCAAGGTCGCGGCCGTCAAGGCGCCGGGCTTCGGCGATCGCCGCAAGGCAATGCTGGAAGACATCGCCGTGCTGACATCAGGCCAGATGATCTCGGAAGACCTCGGCATCAAGCTCGAAAACGTCACCATCGAGATGCTCGGCCGCGCCAAGCGTGTGCTGATCGAGAAGGACACCACCACGATCATCGACGGGGCCGGCACCAAGGCGACCATCCAGGCGCGCGTCGCCCAGATCAAGGGCCAGATCGAGGAGACGACCTCCGACTACGACAAGGAAAAGCTGCAGGAGCGGCTGGCCAAGCTCTCCGGCGGCGTAGCCGTCATCCGCGTCGGCGGCGTCACCGAGTCGGAAGTCAAGGAAAAGAAGGACCGCATCGACGATGCGCTGAACGCCACCCGCGCGGCGGTCGAGGAAGGCATCGTGCCCGGCGGCGGCGTGGCTCTGCTGCGTGCCCGCTCGGTGCTTGGCGGCCTGACCGGCGCCAATGCCGATGTCACGGCCGGTATCACGATCGTGCTGCGAGCGCTTGAAGCGCCGATCCGCCAGATCGCCGAGAATTCCGGCGTCGAGGGCTCCATCGTCGTCGGCAAGCTCACCGACAGCAAGGACCACAATCAGGGTTTTGACGCCCAGAACGAGGTCTATGTCGACATGATCAAGGCAGGCATCGTGGATCCGGCGAAAGTGGTGCGCACCGCACTGCAGGATGCCGGTTCGATCGCAGCCCTCCTGATCACCGCCGAAGCGATGATCACCGACATCCCGGCCAAGGATGCCGCGCCTGCGGGTGGCGGCGGTGGCGGCATGGGCGGCTACTAAAACCCAGGACTTGTTCGACCTGTTTGGGATGTGAATGGCGGCCCCCGATCGGGGCCGTCATGGTTCTCAAGATGATCCATCGCAAAGTTTACGCATAGCTGCCTTGCCGACCGGCTCAGCGCCGGGAGGCAATCCTGATCTTGCGGCTTTCGGAGGGGACGCAATCCACGCTAGACTGTCCAGGCGGCCGTCTGGTTGCGGAGCTCGCCGGACTTTGGCAAGCGATCGGACGAACCGCCACCCCCTATACGGAGACACGTTCATGTTTGCGGCCAAGGCCATCGACATCTCAGACAAGGCCGCGTTCTACCGCGACCTCGCCACTCAGCTTAAGGCGCTGCTCGACGGCGAGCGCGATTCGATCGCCAACGCCGCCAACACCGCAGCACTCATCTTCCAGATGGTGCCGGACCTCAACTGGGCCGGGTTCTATTTCCTGCAATCGGACGAGGAAATGGTGCTCGGGCCGTTCCAGGGCAAGCCGGCCTGCGTGCGCATCGCCGTCGGCAAGGGCGTGTGCGGAACGGCGGTCGAACTCGGCACCTCTATGCTGATCAAGGACGTGCATGATTTTCCCGGCCACATCGCCTGCGATGCCGACTCGCGCTCGGAACTGGTGGTGCTGCTCGAGGACGATGAAGGCGTTTTCGGCGTGCTCGATCTCGACAGCCCGCTGCCCGGCCGCTTCGACAAGGCCGACCAGGCCGGCATCGAGACGCTGGCGGCGATCTATGCCGCGTCGAGTTCGTTCGAGGACTGAGGCCCGGTTTAGACTAGGTGAATTTCACCAGCATCAGGCTGAAGCAGCCGATGAACAGGAAGGCCGAGAAGGCGAGCGCCAGCGGGCGCAGGCCGCGCGAGCGCAGCTGCGAGATGTCGGCCTGCAGGCCCATGGCGGCCAGCCCCATGGTCAGCATGATGGTGGTGGCGAGCGCCATTGCCGACTTCACCTCGGCTGGCACCGTGACGAGGCTGTTCAGCGCCACGATGGCGACAAAGGCGGCGACGAACCACGGCATGGGCGGCCGCGCCGCTACCTCACTGCTGCTCCTGCGGCGCGCCATCAGGCCGAGCGCGACGACCATCGGCGCCAGCATGGCGACGCGGGTCAGCTTGGCGACGGTAGCGATCTCGCCGGACTGGGTGCCGTTCTGGAAGCCAGCGCCGATGACTTGCGCCACTTCATGGATCGAGGCGCCGGCCCACAGGCCGAAAGCGTGCTGGTCGAGGCCGAGCAGGGGCGCCATGAGCGGGAAGCCGAGCATGGCGACGGTGCCGAACAAGGTGATCGAGGCGACGGCGTAGGTGACGTCCTCGTCGCGCGCATCGGTGACGATGTTGGTGGCGACGATGGCCGAGGCGCCGCAGATCGAGGTGCCGGCGGCGATCAGCTGCGCCAGCTTGGCGTCGACGCCGATCAGCCGACCGAGCGTGGTGGTGAAAACGAAGGTGGCGCCAAGCGTCGCCGCGACCATGCCGACGCCGCCGGCGCCGATCGAGACGATCTGGCCCAGCGTCAGCTGGAAGCCGAGCAGAACGATGGCGAAGCGCAGCAGGCGCTTTTGCGAGAATGCGATCCCGGCTTTGGCGTGCACCGGTGTGCCCAGCACGTTGGAGTAGATCATGCCGGCAACGACGGCCAGGATCATCGGGCTGAACAAGGCGAAGCCGGAGACGTTGCGGGCCGAGAAGGCGACGGCAGTGATCATCGCGACGAGCACGACGCCGGGTACGATGCCATTCCAATTAAGGGATTTTCGCCGTTGTGTCAGGTCGGCAGGAAACGTCCTTTTCGGAATATCGTTCGCGAAGTGGGAAACGGAAGACAATGCAATGCTCCAAGCGGGTGTGCTGGGAGAATGTCATTCCCGAACCGATCTTTCCAACGAATTATTCTCGTTAGAATGATCGATTTTTACGAACGATTTCCGGCGAACTCTTCCAAGCCTTGCCAATGCGTCGAGCCCAGGAACGTTCGAATCGGCTGACTAAAGCAATTCTTGCCACTGCCGTGCGCCATGGATAACGCGCACGATCTCCGCGCCGTCCTCGATCTGGCGATTGAGGACCAGGTAGTTTCCCAAGGGGAAGGTGCGCAAGCCCGCTCGCACTTCCGGTCGAGCAACACCCGGCATGTCGGCGATGCGCTGGCACTGGCCATGGATTTCGTCGTACCAACGCAACGCCGCAGCGGGACTATCCTCGGCGGTATAGAGCGCGATGGCCTCAATGTCCGCTTCGGCTTCGGGCCGTAAGCGCAGCGTCATCGCAACTCGCGCTCGGCGATCCTCGCATCGAGCTTGCTTTTGATCCGGGCGAAGGCTTCGCGGCCGTCGACAGCGTTGCCGCTTGCAATGCCTTCGTCCCAAAGCCGGCCCAACTCGTCGACAGCCTGTGCGCGTTGAGTGCGGCGAAACTTCCACTCGCGCAACGCCTCACGCATGACTTCGCTTGCCGAGGCGTATTCGCCCGCCGCGACGACCTCGCGCATCATGGTTGCCATTTCAGGGGTGAGGGCAACGCTGACCTTCTCGACATTCGACATCCGCATAGTCTCCTACGCATGCAAGGTAGGCAAGTTACCACCAGTTGCAAGGGCGATGGATGGCTCGCATGCTTGACAATGCTTCCAACCGGAGGATGCGATGCCGCGCGCAGCCGTCAAAGCTGCGCGCGGCATCGCATCCTCCGGTTGGAAGCATTGTCAAGCATGCGAGCCATCCATCGCCCTTGCAACTGGTGGTAACTTGCCTACCTTGCATGCGTAGGAGACTATGCGG
>NZ_RZOM01000346.1:0-5511 GCF_003999175.1 Mesorhizobium sp. M7A.F.Ca.ET.027.03.2.1
CCCCTGCTGGTATCCCAGGGATTGCGTGTCGCACCATAGAGAGAGGATTCGGTTGCCGCAGCTATACCGAATTCCGACGTGGTGGTACGCCCGATATTGGCAAGGCCGCCGGATCGCATTTTCACCCAGAAGGCGTGATCGTCGCCGCAAATGAAACCCTTGGCGAGAACGCTGCCGAACTCTCCCGGCCGGCCGGCTTCGATAGGGAAATCCTTGGTCAATGTCGGCATGCCGTGGAAAGGTGCGGGTCCGGGAACATCGCCCAGCCCCTCGATCGCATCGGCATAGGTTTCGATCACGGCATTGAGCTGCGGATTGACCGCGGCGATCCCTGAAAGGATGCAGTTACCCAGTTCGCGTGGCGTAACTTCCCGATTGCGCAGGAGTTCGGCCAGACCGACGCCGTCATAGGCGGCGTATTCCGTCAACTTCATGCGCCTGCCCTGACTGTCCACGGTTTCAGCAACGGGTGATGCATCGTCATTCTTCGCCCTCTTCCTCTTTGATGTGCCGTGCGACGCGCCGTGGCGGTTTGTGGAAGGTTCGCAGGATCCCGGCGATATCCTCCAGCTCATTCATCCGCGTCTCAGCCGATTTGCCGAGTTTCTCGGCAACGGAATGCGTGAGGAGGTTCAGAACCGAACTTATCGCGGCCGTCGAATCCCAGTACAGGTCGACGCGCGTCGATACTTCGAGCGCCAGTTTTGTGTATTCAGATGCCCAATGGCTGTATTTGTCGGTAACGATGATCAGAGGAATCTTTCGGCGCTTGATCTGGGCGCATAGCCGAAAGCTCATCGCTGCGTATTCCGCCGTGTCGATCAGCAGCACGCAAGAATTTTCGCCGCTATCGGTGAGGATTTCCGAGAACGTGCCGCCCAAACCTTCGGCAAAGCGGACATCGCTACGCACCCAGCGCAGACGCGTCGCGAAATCGAGCCCTAATCCCTTCACGGCCTGGAAGCTGACGCAGTTCACGCGGTCGCAGGTGCTCAGCAGATGAACGATTTCGGACCACATCTCGCCCTGGGCAAGGCCATAGGCCGCGGCCAAGGCCTGCTGCTCCATCTCCAGGCTGCGAGCCAACCGCCCCTGCTTCTCGCCGCCGATGCGGAAACGCAACTCGGCACTGTCCAGGCCTGGGCTTGTGACTTTCGGCGCGGAGCGCAGGCCACGCTTCATTTCCTTGAGGTCGGTGTAGCCGAGACGCCGCACGAAACGGGTAACGCTTGCCTCGCTTACGCCGGCGCCGGCGGCAATGGTGGCGCCAGTTTCAAAGGGAATGTCATGGATGTTGGCGAGCAGGTATCGCGCGATTGCCTGCTCGGTCCGCGCGAACTCCAGCCAGCCCTCACGCAACCTGGCTTCCAGCGCGCTGGCCACCTCGGTCTCACCGGAAACAGTCTTCTCGCCAGGCGTTTTCATCTTCATCGGCCGCAACGTCCCTTGGCAGACCTATTTGGAACAGACCGGAAAAGGCCACCCCAGGAAGCGCAGTTCATTTCCAGTTCATGACGCGACGCTAGCACGCGAGAACACGCTGTGAAAGATAAATTTTACGAACAAATATTTCGGTACTTTTATTTCACGACCGGCCGTAATCCAAAAAAACGTTCCGCGCTGGCTCCGCCTCCGAGCGAACCTGTCTTTGCGCGCCGTGCGGTTCGCGGCTTCGTTTTCGTCCATGGTTCGGGCTGCCGGGAAAGTGGTTTTAAGCACGACAATCTGGACATTAGTCTTGACAGAAATACAGATGTTCAATACCCGTCAGGCAATCGAACAAGCCTGCATTATGGGAGGAACGAGCGGTATGGCTTCCAATGTTTCGTTGACGGGCCTTGCCCGCGATCTCGAGGAACGCGCCAAGTCGGGCAAGCCTATCCGCATCGGCCTGATCGGCTCGGGCGAGATGGGAACCGACATCGTCACTCGTGTCGCTCATATGTCAGGCATCGAGATCGGCGCCATTTCCGAACTGAACCTGCCTGCCGCCAGCAAGGCCGTCGATATCGCCTTCCAGGAAACCGGGCATGCGCGCGAGGTGTCGAACGCGTCGGCGATGACGGCGGCGATGGAAGCCGGCAAGGTGGCGGTCACCAACGATGCCAGCCTTGTCATCAACGATGATCTGATCGACGTCGTCATCGACGCCACCGGGGTTCCCGCCGTCGGCGCCGAGATCGGGCTGCGCGCCATGGAACATGGCAAGCATCTGGTGATGATGAATGTCGAGGCCGACGTCACCATCGGCGCCTATCTGAAGAGCGAGGCCGACCGGCTCGGCGTCACCTATTCGCTGGGCGCCGGCGATGAGCCGTCCTCCTGCATGGAGCTGATCGAGTTCGTTTCGGCCATGGGGCATCCGATCGTTGCCGCCGGCAAGGGCAAGAACAACCCGCTCAACATCGACGCTATTCCCCCAGACTATGAGGAGGAAGCCAAGCGCCGGCACATGAATGTGCGGATGCTGGTCGAATTCGTCGACGGCTCCAAGACCATGGTCGAGATGGCGGCGATCGCCAATGCCACCGGCCTGGTTCCAGACAAGGCCGGCATGCATGGCCCGGCGGCGAGGCTTGGCGAACTGTCCAAGGTGCTGGTGCCGCAGAAGGATGGCGGCGTGCTGTCGAGGGTCGGCGTCGTCGACTATTCGATCGGCAAGGGTGTCGCGCCCGGCGTCTTCGTCGTTGCCGATATGTCGCATCCGCGCATCTCCGAGCGTATGGAAGATTTGAAGATGGGCAAAGGCCCGTATTTCACTTTCCATCGTCCCTATCACCTGACCTCGCTCGAAGTGCCGCTGACCTGCGCGCGCGTCGTGCTCTACGGCAAGGCCGACATGGTGCCGCTGGCCAAACCGGTGGCCGAAGTCGCCGCCGTGGCCAAGAAGGACATGAAGCCCGGCGAGAAGCTCGATGCGATCGGCGAATATTGCTATCGTGCCTGGATCATGACGACGCCTGAGGCGCGCGCCGCCAAGGCCATTCCCTGCGGCCTGCTGCAGGGCGGCTCGGTCACCGCGCCGATCACGAAGGGCGAGCTCATAACCTACGCGAATGCAGCGCCCGCGGCGGGCTCCAAGATCGCCGAACTGCGCGCCCGCCAGGACAAGCTCGTCTATGGGTCCGTGGGAGCGTGATCATGGCCACAGCCAGCAAAGCCGTCACTGACAGTCGCGCCAATCTGCCCTTCGTCTACCGCCACTACAGCGCCGAGCAGCTCAGGGAGGTGCTCCACAAGATGTACCTGATCCGCCGCTTCGAAGAGGGCGCGGAGGAGTGCTACACGCGCGGTCTCATCCACGGCACCATGCATTTGTCGATCGGCCAGGAAGCCAGCGCCATGGGCATCTGCATGCCGCTTGCCGAGGATGACCAGATCACCTCGACGCATCGCGGTCATGGCCACTGCATTGCCAAGGGTGCCGAGGTCAAGCGCATGTTCGCCGAGTTCTTCGGCAAGACCACAGGCTATTGCAAGGGCCGTGGCGGCTCGATGCACATCGCCGATGTCGGCAAGGGCAATCTCGGCGCCAATGGCATCGTCGGCGGCGGCATCCCGATCGCCGTCGGGGCGGCATTGTCCTCCAAGATGATGAAGACCGGCAAGGTCGTGGTCTCGTTCTTCGGCGATGGCGCCAACAATGAAGGCGCTTTCCACGAGGCGCTCAACATGGCGGCGGTCTGGAAGCTGCCCGTCATTTTCGTCTGCGAGAACAATGGCTACGGCATGTCCACATCGACAGCCCGCTCGACCGCGGTCAAGAACATCGCCGAGCGCGCCGCCGCCTATTCGATGCCGGGCGTCATCGTCAACGGCAACATCTTCTCCGAGGTCGCCGAGGCGTCTCATCAGGCTATCGCCCGAGCCCGCGCCGGCGAGGGGCCGACGCTGATCGAGTCCAAGACCTACCGCCATCGCGGCCATTCCAAGAGCGACCGCAACCGCTATCGCACCAAGGAAGAGATCGAGGACTGGATGTCGAACCGCGATCCGATCACCCTGTTCGAAAGCGAGCTCAGGGAATTCGGCTTCATCGACGACAAGGGCATCGAGGCCATTCGCGATGCCGTGGCGCAAGAGATCGCCGAGGGCATCGAGTTCGCCAAGGCGAGCCCATCGCCCGATATCAGCGAGACCGGAAATTACGTGTATACGGAGCAGGCGTGATGGACGCGATGGTGCGTGAACTGAGCTACGCCCAGGCGATCCAGGAAGCCATGGCGATCGCCATGGACATGGACGAACGCGTTTTCCTGATGGGCGAGGATATCGGTGTCTATGGCGGCGCCTTCCAGGTCACCGGCGACCTGGTCGAACGTTACGGCGCTGACCGCGTCATCGACACGCCGATTTCGGAATTGGGCGGCGCGGGCGTCGCGGTGGGCGCTGCCCTCACGGGCATGCGGCCGATCTTCGAGTTCCAGTTTTCCGACTTCGCCACGCTTGCCATGGAGCAGATCGTCAACCAGGCGGCCAAGATGCGCTTCATGTTGGGCGGCGAGGTTTCGGTTCCCGTGGTGATGCGCTTTCCCGCCGGTTCCGGCACCGGTGCGGCGGCTCAGCACAGCCAGAGCCTGGAAGCCTGGCTCGGCCATGTGCCGGGTCTGAAAGTCATCCAGCCGGCGACCCCCTATGATGCCAAGGGTATGCTGTTGGCGGCGGTCGCCGATCCCGATCCGGTCATGATCTTCGAGCATAAGCTGCTCTACAAGATGAAGGGACCGGTGCCCGAAGGCTATTACACCGTGCCGATCGGCAAGGCCGATATCCGCCGCGAGGGCCGGGATCTCACCATCGTCGCCACCTCGATCATGGTGCAGAAGGCGCTCGACGCGGCTGCCGCACTGGAGAGCGAAGGCATCGACGTCGAAGTCGTCGATCTCCGCACCATCCGGCCGATGGACAAGCAGACCGTCATCGACAGCGTCAAGAAGACGTCGCGGCTGCTATGCGTCTACGAAGCGGTCAAGACGCTGGGCATCGGCGCCGAGGTCAGCGCCATGATCGCCGAGAGCGAGGCGTTCGATTATCTCGATGCGCCGATCGTGCGGCTGGGCGGCGCCGAAACGCCGATCCCCTATAATCCGGAGCTCGAGAAGGCGACGGTGCCGCAAATTCCCGACATCATCACCGCTGCGCGCGACCTCGTGAAAGGGGTTCGCTGAGAAATGCCGACCGAAGTCATTCTTCCCAAGGTCGACATGGACATGGCGACCGGACAGATCTCGCGTTGGTTCGCCGAGGAAGGCGCGCACGTCAAGAAGGGCGATGTGCTGTTCGAGATCGAGACCGACAAGGCGGCGATGGAGATCGACGCGCCGGCCAGCGGCGTGTTGCGCGACGTCACCGGCAAGGAAGGTGTCGATATTGCGGTCGGTGCAGCTGTTGCATGGATTTATGCCGACGATGAAAGCTATGCGCCAATCTCCCCCCTCGAGGGGGAGATGTCGACGAAGTCGAGAGAGGGGGTTGCCTCAGGAGGCACCCCTGTACCGTCGAGCCCAGTCG
>NZ_RZOM01000347.1:0-5509 GCF_003999175.1 Mesorhizobium sp. M7A.F.Ca.ET.027.03.2.1
TGTAGTAGCCGAGCGCGGTTTCGACGGTGCGGTCGACAGCGATCGCCCAGACATAGATGCCCCAGTTGACCGAGATCAGCGCCGCCGTCAGCGCGGCCATGGCGATGGTGCGCGGCGAGCGCAGTGCCGCCTTGAAATCCGCCATGCGGCCGGCCCAGATCAGAACGGCGGCGGCGATCGGCACCGACCAGACGATGCGATGGGCAATGACTTCGGCGAGCGGCAGATGAGCGACCGCCTTCATGTAGAAGGGCAGCAATCCCCACAGCAGATAGGCGCCGAGCGCCAGCAGAAAGCCGCGCCGGGCCTTGGAATCCGCGTCCAGGGTAATTGCTTCAGTGGCCATGGGCCAACGCTATGGCCCAGTCACCTTGGCAAGACCATCGCAAAGTTCTGATGGATCAATGGACTTTCGCTGATGGTTCAACCCTATTCGGCGGCCACCAGTCCGGCCATCTCGCGATTCTTCATCAGCTTGTAGACGATGGAATCCATCAGCGCCTGGAACGAGGCGTCGATAATGTTTTCGGAAACGCCGACCGTCCACCAGCGCGCGCCGGTGCCGTCATGCGATTCGATCAGAACGCGGGTGATCGCCTCGGTGCCGCCATTGAGGATACGCACCTTGAAGTCGGCCAGCTCCATGTCGGCGATCTCGCCCTGAAATTTGCCGAGGTCCTTGCGCAGCGCGATGTCGAGTGCGTTGACCGGGCCATGCCCCTCGGCCACCGACATCTTCTCCTCGCCGTCGACCACCACCTTGACGATCGCTTCGGAGACCGTCTTCAGCTGGCCGTTGGCGTCGAAGCGGCGCTCGACCATGCAGCGGAACGAGGTGACGTTGAAGAACTCCGGCAGGCCGTGCAGCATCTTGCGCGCCAGGAGTTCGAAGCTGGCGTCGGCGCCTTCATAGGCGTAGCCCTCGGCCTCGCGCTCCTTGACCACTGATATCAGCGCGTCGAGCCGGTGATCGTCCTTCGGCACCTCGATGCCGCGCCGCCTCAGTTCGGCGAGGAAATTGGCCTTGCCGCCCTGGTCCGAAACCATTACACGGCGGCGGTTGCCGACCGTTTCCGGAGGCACATGCTCATAGGTCGCCGGCTCCTTGGCCAGCGCGGAGGCATGGATGCCGGCCTTGGTAGCAAAGGCGGAAGCGCCGACATAGGGCGCCTGCGCTTCCGGGGCGCGGTTCAAGAGTTCGTCGAACGCGCGGGACAACCTGGAAATGCCGGTCAGTGCCTCAGTCGAAATACCGGTGTCGAAACGATCGGCGAAGGCCGGTTTCAACGCCAGCGTCGGCACGATCGAGATCAAATTGGCGTTGCCGCAGCGCTCGCCGATGCCATTGAGCGTGCCTTGGATCTGGCGCACGCCGGCCTCGACCGCGGCAAGCGAATTGGCGACCGCCTGGCCGGTGTCGTCATGGGCATGGATGCCGAGATGATCGCCCGAAATACCTGATAAAATAACCTTCTCGACGATGGCGCGGACTTCCGAGGGCTGCGTGCCGCCATTGGTGTCACACAGCACCACCCAGCGCGCGCCGGCATCATAGGCGGTCCTGGCGCAGGCCAGCGCATAATCGGGATTGGCCTTGAAGCCGTCGAAAAAATGCTCGCAGTCGACCAACGCCTCCTTGCCGGCGGCGATCGCCGCCTCGACGGAGGCCTTGATGGCGTCGAGGTTCTCCTCATTGGTGCAGCCGAGCGCGACACGGACATGGTAGTCCCAACTCTTGGCGACGAAGCAGATGGCATCCGACTTGGATTGCACGAGCGACGCAAGGCCGGGATCGTTGGAAGCCGACACCCCAGCCCGTTTGGTCATGCCGAAGGCGACGAATTTGGCGCGCGACGTACGTTTCTCCTGGAAGAAGGCGGTGTCGGTCGGATTGGCGCCGGGATAGCCACCTTCGACATAGTCGAGGCCAAAAGCATCGAGCAGTTTCGCGATGGCGATCTTGTCCTCGACGGAAAAGTCGATGCCAGGGGTCTGCTGGCCATCGCGCAATGTGGTGTCGAAGAGATAGAGGCGCTCGCGGGTCATGGTCATTTGCCTGCAAACTTGTCCGTCGCGCGGATCAGCCGATCCAAAATCCCCGGCTCCGAATAAGCATGACCGGCGCCCTCGATCAGGTGGAAATCCGCCTTTGGCCAGGCCTTGTGCAGCGCCCAGGCATAATGCGCCGGGCACGGCATGTCGTAGCGGCCATGGACGATGGTGCCGGGAATGTCAGCCAGCTTGTGCGCGTCGCGCAGCAACTGCCCTTCCTCCAGCCAGCCGGCATGGACGAAATAGTGGTTCTCGATGCGGGCAAAGGCGATGGCATAGTCGTCCTGCCCGAATGGTCCGCTGGTCTCCGGCTCGGGCAAAAGCGTGATCGTTTCGCCTTCCCACAGGCTCCAGGCGCGGGCCGCCTCGATCTGCGCCTTGCGATCCGTGCCGACCAGCCGCTTGCGGTAGGCAGCCATCATGTCGCCGCGCTCGGCCTCCGGGATCGGCGCCAGGAAGCGCTCCCATTTGTCCGGGAACATTTCCGAGACGCCGAATTGATAGTACCATTCGAGTTCGGCTCGCGTCAGCGTGTAGATGCCGCGCACCACCAACTCGCTGACGCGATCGGGATGCGTTTCGGCATAGGCGAGCGCCAGCGTCGACCCCCAGGAGCCGCCGAACACCAGCCATTTGTCGAAGCCGGCCATTTCGCGCAGGCGTTCGATGTCGGCGACCAGGTGCCAGGTCGTATTGGTTTCGAGCGAGGCGTTGGGCGTCGATTTTCCGCAGCCGCGCTGGTCGAACAGGATGACATCGTAGAGCTTCGGGTCGAACAGCCGCCGGTGTTTTGGGGAAATGGTGCCGCCCGGCCCGCCATGCAGGAACACCGCCGGCTTGGCGCCCCTCGTGCCCGAACGCTCCCAGTAGACCTGATGGCCGTCGCCGACATCCAGCATGCCGGAATCGAACGCCTCGATCTCGGGATAAAGCGTACGCAATTGACTGCTCATAGCTGCAAACCTTTGGTCGGCCAGTCCGCTGTTTCATGGTCTGGGTGCTGGAAGGAGATGATGGATTCCTGCCTGTTGTAATAATCAGGATCCTGGTGGACGGGCTGATCGAAGATCGTCTCCACCCAGGGCAGCCGCGCGGCGTAGTTGACCTGGATCTGCGGGGCAAGATCGGAGCGGTCGTCGAAGGCACCGATAGCGATCTCAAGTCCACCGGGCTGCCGGTAGGTCAGCGGCGTCCCGCAGCGGGCGCAGAAACCACGATCGATGTTGACCGACGACTGGAAATAGCTCGGCTCTTCATGGGTCCATTCGACGCCGGCCCTGGGCACCGTGACCAGTGCACCGAAGAACGAGCCGAACTGCTTCTGGCACATGCGGCAATGGCAGATCGATGGACGGCCGAGCGCTCCATGAATGCGGAAACGCACGGCGCCACACTGGCAGCCGCCGGTTCTTACCTGATCGGTCATGATCTTTCCTTTGGCGGCCATTGTTCGGTGTCGTGGTCCGGATGCTGATAGGAGACGAGATCCGCCAGATAAGAGGCCGACGACACGTCGGCCATCGTCTCCTCGCCCGGCAATTGCGGGATCGTATCGACATAAGGCAGCTTCGCCTCGGTGCCCCATTGGATCAGCGGCACGATCTCCGCCGGATTGTCGAACGCGCCGATGGCGAGGCCAACGCCGTCCGGCGCGGTGAAGGTCAGCGGCGTGCCGCAATCGGCGCAAAAACCGCGATCGACATGGTTGGAGGAGCGGAAGTATTTCGGCTCGCCGCGCGTCCAGTCGAGCCGGGCGCCACGCACCGAAACCAGCGGCGCATAGAACGAGCCGAACGCCTTCTGGCACATGCGGCAATGGCAGACCGAAGCGTCGCCGAGCGCGCCTTCAACGCGAAAGCGCACCGCGCCGCACTGGCAGCCGCCGGTATAGACCGGCCGGTTGTCGAGGCTCATCGCTGTTCACTCCGGGGCATGGCAGACGGCTTCGACATTGTTGCCGTCGGGATCGAGGACGAAGGCGGCGTAGTAGTCCGGATGATAGTGCGGGCGCAAACCCGGCCCGCCATTGTCCTTGCCGCCTGCGGCAAGGGCTGCAGCATGGAAGGCATCGACCTCGGCGCGGCTGCGCGCCGTGAAGGCGACGTGCTGGTGATCCCTGGGCTTGTCCTTGCCGGTACTCAGCCAGAACACCGGCCGGTCACGGCCATAGCCGCCGACCTTGGCACCCCCGGTATATTCCAGCGGCACCATGTAAAGCAGCGCCGCACCAAGCGGGGCCATCGCCTTGTCATAGAAAGCCTTCGAAGCGTCGAAATCGGCAACGGTGATGCCGAGATGGTCGATCATCTTTTTACCTCCCAGGTGGTGATGCGCTCGCCAGTGACCGGATCCTTGCCGTCCTTCAACTGTACACCTTGCGCCAGCAGTTCGTCGCGGATGCGGTCGGCCTCGGCCCAGTTCTTGGCGGCGATGAATGCGAGACGCTTGGCGATTGCCTTGGCGACGTGGTCTTCATCAACCGTCGCCGACGCGACATCGAAGCCGAGGAACAGCAGCGACGCCTTCAGCGCAGCCGCCGCATCGTTGCCGTCCGCTGCCTCGCCAGCCAACTGCGTCAAGACCTGGAAGGCGGCATAGGTTGCGAGATCGTCAGACAAGGCATCGATGACCTGCACGGGCAGCAGTCCTGCGGCGGCCGGCGCAAGGTCGGCCGCCCGCTTCCATTTGCGCAGCGTGTTCTCGGCCTCTTCCAGCTTGCGCACGGAAAAGTCGATCGGTTCGCGATAGTGCGTCATCAGCATTGCCAGCCGCAGCACCTCGCCCGGCCATTTGCGGCCGCCAAACGTCTCGGTCTCGAGCAGTTCGTTGATCGAATAGAAATTGCCGACGCTTTTCGACATTTTCTGACCTTCGACCTGCAGGAAGCCGTTGTGCATCCAGATGTTGGCCATCACGTCCGTGCCATGGGCGCAGCGCGACTGGGCGATCTCGTTCTCATGGTGCGGGAAGATCAGGTCGAGGCCGCCGCCATGGATGTCGAACACCTTGCCGAGATAGGCGGCCGACATCGCCGAGCATTCGATGTGCCAGCCCGGCCGACCCCTGCCCCATGGCGAATTCCAGCCAGGCTCCTCCGGCGACGACAGCTTCCACAGCACAAAATCGCCGGAACTTTTCTTGTGCGCCTCGACGGCGACGCGAGCACCGGCCTGCTGCTCGTCGAGATTGCGCTTCGATAGCTGGCCGTAATCCGGCATCGACGCGGTGTCGAACAGGACTTCGCCCGCGGCAACATAGGCATGGCCGCGTTCGATCAGGCTTTGAATCAAGGTGATCATGTCGACCTTGCCGTCGGCGCGGGGCTCGACGAATTCGGTGGCGCGCGGCTCGACCGTCGGCTCCAGGCAGCCGAGAACCGCCACGTCCCTGTGGAACTGGCCGGCGGTCTTTTCGGTGACCCGCCTGATCGCCTCGTTGAGCGAAAGTGTTCCGGAAG
>NZ_RZOM01000348.1:0-5506 GCF_003999175.1 Mesorhizobium sp. M7A.F.Ca.ET.027.03.2.1
CACCCAGCAGCAATCGCCGCGACAGGCGAAACCCTTTTTGTTCGTCGGCCATGATATCCCCCGTTGGCCAAGGGATAGCGCGGCTTTTTGGCAAAAACCATAGCGATGCCGCCGGACAGCATTCCGCCGGCCGGCCCTGGGGTCCAGCCGGAAGACCTTATCCAGGTCGCCCGGCATCGAGAGCCGACGGATGAAAATGGCCGATCCCCGGAGGGACCGGCCATGAGTGGAACAGGGCTTGTAAAATCCGGTCAGCAGGTCTGCCGACGCACGATGTTCTCGCCTTACGAGGCCTTCTTGATCGACGTCACGATGCCGGTCTTGTCATCGACAGTCACAGCCACCTTGGCGCCGACCTTCAGTTTCCCGATCGTCGCCTCCGGCGACAGCTGGTAGATCTTGCCGTCGTCGAGGGTGATCGACTTGGTCGTCGGGTCGACGGCCTGGATGGTGCCCTGAACGGTCGCGGCATAGGCGGTGCCGAGGAAGGCGAGCAGAGCGGCGGTGGTTGCGAGGGTCTTCTTCATTGGTAAGCACTCCGTGCTGTTTCACTTTCCGGACCGCCGCCTTGGGAAACGACAGCACCGGACGGCTTGAAACTGGAACGGAAAGCGCTCCCTCCGCAAATCACGTTGGGTGAATTTTCGCAAACAATATCATAGGCTTAATTCCGACATATTGCTTGTTGCCGACATCATTTCAGACCGCTTCGACTCCTCCAATGCCCACTTCTATCCGCGAAAAGAGTCGCTTAGCCGATTGTGACGGCGGCTTTGGATCGCCACGCGGCCGCTGCAATCAACCTCGAGCAGCATCACGAAACAGCCTGCTCACCGACCATCGACACAAATTTTGTTTCATGGTCAGAGGCGGACTATAGGCGTGACAAATACGGCTTCGACGGCTGACGGCTCAGCCCGCCTCGTCCTTCGCGCCGATCTTGCGCACAAGTGCCGCCGTCGCCAGCATCGCGCCCATGTCTGATATCATCGGCGCGACATGCGTGCTGTAATCGAGCGGCACCGAAATATCCGGCAGTTCGAAGAAGTTCTTCGTCTGCGGCAGCAGCAGGAACCCATCGCTGCCATTGAGCGCCACGCGGGCTGGGTCGTCCGGCCAGGTTTCGCCAAGCCATTTCAGTGCCTGCGCCAGCCGACCGCTCACCAGTGGCTGTGCCGCTCCGAGATTGTCGGTGCGGAACTCGTAGGCGGCATCAAGCGCCACGTCGCCACTGGACAACTCCTGCAGCTTGCTGGCGAACATGCCGCGAAAGAAGCTGATCACCGCGTTGGTCCGCCGCGTCGCCACCAATATGCCGGGAAACGGCGCGATGGTCTCGAAGGCGACGATGACGCCCTGGAAGGCGGTCGATGAGCCCTTGCCCGACCCTTCCCGCAGATGCGCCTCGTACAGCTCGAACGGAAACCCTTCGTAGCGGCCCGCCACGATGTCGTCGAACGCCTGCCGGTTGAACGGACCAACCGCCGTGCGCGGCAACCGATCGAAGGAATTCGGCGTCACGCCATGCTGGTAGCGCATGTCGGCGATGAAGCCGAAGATGATCGGCAGCAGCGTCTCGCGGAATGATTGCTGCAGCCGCATCGCCGGTTTCCTGGCCTGGAAATAGAGTAGGATCGAAGCCGCGAAGCCGATGACATACAGGAACACATGTGGCGTCGAGACCCATTGCTCGTTGGGGTCGGCAATCTTGTTGAACAGCCAGGCAACCAGCACCACGGCCACCAGCACCAGCCCCACGAACACCGGCACCCGCCAGCGCACTTGCCGGACCGCCGAGGCCCTCGCCGCTTCATAGGCCTCTATGTCTTTCCGGATGCCGGCGATGACCGTTTCGCTCGGCATGAAATCCGCTGTTTCCACCGCTACCCCCGCAAGCCTCGACAAATTTATGATAGCTGGTTTTGTTCGATGTATCGACTGCAGTGCCTCTTCAACAAATGTCCACGCCTGATTACCACGTGGTTCCCCCAATCCGTCGCTGCTTCGCAGCGCCACCTTTCCCCCCTCCGGAGGGAAAGGAAAGGAGCGTTGCTGGACGAGCGCTGACGGCAAAAGCTTGGCGCCTTTCCTCTACCCCGTGGATCGGCGAAGCCGAGACGGAGTGGGGGTCGACCAGCGCCGCAAAAGACAATGCATGTGCCAGCCATGGACCCATAGGCAACGTCTCGTCGCTTGCAGCACTAAGGAAAGACCGCTTTCAGTCGCTCCGCGACCTTGTCACGCACTCGGCCCTCCAATGCCTCCACCACCACCAGCCGCTCATGGTCGCCGGCGCGCAGGCGCATGAAGGGATGCAGACGGTAAGACGCGATCGTCCCGCGCGTACCGGCATCGGCACTGACTTCGACAATGAGGATAGAACCGATGCGACCGGGCCATGGCTGGCGGGCGAAGGCGGTGCCGAGGAAATCGCCGAGCCCATAAGCGACCACCGTCTTGTGGATCCTTTCCACCGGCTGCACGACATGGGCGTGATGGCCGGCGATCAGTCCGACGCCCTGCCCGGCCAGCCGCCTGGCCAGAACTCGCGTCTCGTCGCGGGGAAAATGCCGGAACTCCCAGTCCCAATGCGGCACGGCGCAGAGTAGGTCGAAACCATCGCGCGGCCAGCCAGCCGGATCGCTGTCCATCGACACCCGCCCGGAGAACAGGTTCTCATCGGCGTTGCGCCACAGCGTGAAGGCTGCGAAGCCGATATCAACCGATCCAACCTGGACCGGCACAACCGGACCGTCGGCGGCCAGGCCGATCGTGCGGATGCCGAGCCGCAGCAGCGCCGCGATTGTCTCGTCGAAACCGGCGATGCCCTGATCCAGCACATGGTTGTTGGCCAGCGACAGCACGAGCTTTTCTCGCGCAATACCAACCGCCGCCAACGCCTCGGCCAGAAACAACTCGCTCATCGCATGATGCGTGCCGAGCCTCGTCCCCAGTACTGCGCTTGGTCTGTCCACCACAGGGCTTTCGCAATTGCCGATCACCAGATCGGCCGCGCCGAGCAGCGCCTTGATCGCCGGATCGCAGTCCGGCGCGCTGCGGTTGGCCACCGCCGAGATGTCGCCGACAAAGGCAAGCCGCATTGTCTGCCTTGGCGCTGAATCGATAAGCGTTTCCGCCATGGGCGCAAAGTCTTGCGCGTCGCCGGCCAGCGATGGCTTGAGAAAACGCGGCAGCCAGGACAGCTTGTAGGAAAGCGGATAGTTCGACACGCGATGCCCAATTGTTTGCCCTGTGTAAACCGTCCTCGCGGCGGGTTGAAGCGCAGCGTTGCAAATGGTGTATATTTGCGCGGCGCGACAACTATTGGGGGGAAAAGATGACACGACTGGCAAGCCTGCTGACATCCGCTTTCATTTTGCTCCTGCCGCTGTCTTCCGCGTCGGCGGCAATGCCCGAAGCGGCCACCCGACTGTTCGAGGCGAAGAGCGTGGCCGCGCGCGACGCTGCCCTGTCTATGCTGGAGACCGCCGCGCCAAAAGACCCGGCGTCCGCCTATGCGGCCGGGGCGGGCGAGTTCTTCACCGCACTGGAGATCCTGGCTACCGGCCTGCACCGTCATGGTTTCGAAAGCCCGCAATCCTTCATGCTGCCGCTGATGCGGTTGCCGGTGCCCGATAATCCCAATCCCGAGCCGCTGACTTACGAGCAGTTCCGCGCCATCCTGGTCGGCTTCCGCGACCGGCTGGAGAAATCCGCGGCAACGTTTGCGTCGGTGCCGCCCGATGCCGATATCGGCATGGCGATCGATCTCACCCGTGCGGGCATCGACCTCAACGAGGACGGCACCATTGCGCCGGACGAGAGCATGGCGGCGATCATTGCCGGGTTGTCACGCGGCGGCATTACATCGGACGACGCCGTTCCCACGCTCACCTTCCGTTTCGACCGCGCCGACGGATACTGGCTGCAGGGCTATGCCGAGTTCCTGATGGCCCAAGCCGATTTCTGGCTGGCGCATGATTTCAGGAGCACCTTCGACGGCTCGTTCCACATGCTGTTCCCGCGCGCCAAATTGCCGTTGCAGGATATTCTGGTGCCGCCGGCCGGCGACATGGGCTCGAGCATCTTCTCGTCGGAATGGCGCATCGCCGATTTCATCTCGATGGTGCATCTCGTCAACTGGCCGGTGGTCGAACCGGAGCGCCGGCAAGCGGCGCGCCGCCATTTGCTGGAAATGATCCGGCTGTCGCGTGAGGACTGGAAGGCGATTCGTGCCGAGACCGACAATGACCGCGAATGGCTGCCTGGACCGCAGCAGAAGGGCGAGAACCCACTCACCGGCCTCGAAGTCGGCGAGGAGCAGGTTCAGGCCTGGCTCGCCGCCTTGACCATGGCCGAGGATCTCCTGGAAGGCCGCAAGCTGCTGCCGCATTTCCGCGTCACCGCCAGCACTGGCCTAGGCATCAACATGAAGCGCTTCTTCGATGACCCGAAAAACTTCGATCTGGTGCTGTCGATCACCGGCCCGGCCATCGCGCCCTACCTCGAAAGCGGCGAACTCGTGACCAGCGACGATTTCGACCAGATCCAGCGCCAGTTCGGCGGCGGCGGGTTTTTGACGTTTGCGCTCTGGTTCAACTGAGGACGGGCTGCTTCAGGCCCTTCCGCAGGGGAAATCTTGGCAAGACCGGCAACATTTTTACTGGAAGCAGGCGCCTTTCCCAGGCGATGTCTGCTGGCAGTCACCTCACTGCAGATGCCGCGCCAAGGCGCTTCGCAAAAATTAGCAGCGGCTGTTTTGCTTGACTCGGCCGCCAAAAACAGGCAGCAAAACCAGGTCGGAAGGGCGACAACACCACTTTCCTGGCCGTGGACGAAGCCAAATTTGGCCCAAATCCACATCTCGTCGTTGGTTTTGAGAGGAATTGATTAACCAACTTTGTCCATATTTTGAAGCAATCGGCAACCAACTACAGACGCGGCAAACGCGTCCGGGACCATCTGGGATCACTCGCAGAATGGTCGTCGCGGCTATCAAGGCCACGTACGGGGAAACCGGTTGAAGCGAGATTGGTTGCATGGCGTTGTTGAGTACACACAAAAAAAACCGGGGACAGCGTGAGGGCGGCGAGTTCGTCGATGCTCCGCCTTCCTCTTCCTTCAACGCTGGCCGGGTGGCTCGCTGGGTCGCGCTGCCTTGCGTCAGCACCGCCATCGGCCTTTGGTTGATCGGCACCATGGCCGGCCTCAGTTCCGTCGGCGCCTCGCTGTCGGCGACTTCGGTTGGCCTGCCCCAGACGCTGTCCATGCCGGGATCGCTCGCACTTACCGATCCGCTGAAACAGCACTTCTTGAAAGCACCCTTCGTGCTGGCCAATGCCAATGGCGGCACTCAGGCCCTGCATGATCATTCGGTGCAGTGCGGTGCCAGCTGTTTCAAGCTGGCCAGGGTAAGCTCGCAGGCGGAAAAATCCGAACGCCTTGTGGCGCAGGCAAAGCCGACGCCCGCCGCCGTGAAGTCGAAGGCGCAGGAGCGCTTCGAACG
>NZ_RZOM01000349.1:0-5503 GCF_003999175.1 Mesorhizobium sp. M7A.F.Ca.ET.027.03.2.1
CGTTGCTCTACGTCGTGCTGCTCGGCACCGTCGGCGGGCTGATGCTGGTCGAAAGCGTCAATGCGCTGCGCGCCACGCGCAGCGGTGCGGCGCCGGTGCTGAAGAAATCCGGCCAGCACAACTGGATCCACCGCTTGCCGCTGAAGATGCGGTTCAGAGCGTCAAAGCTGTTTGTCAGCGTCATCCCCGTCCTTGGCCTTGGCGCCGGCATCGGCTTCCTGTCGTCGATCATGGGCGTCGGCGGCGGCTTCATCATGGTGCCGGCACTGATCTATCTGCTGAAAGTGCCGACCAACGTCGTCATCGGCACCTCGCTGTTCCAGATCATCTTCACCTCCGCCTATACGACGCTGGTCCACGCCACCACCAACCAGACGGTCGACGTCGTGCTGGCCTTCCTGCTGATGGCGGGCGGCGTCGCCGGCGCGCAGTACGGCGCCAAGGCAGGCCAGCGGCTGCGCGGCGAGCAGCTCAGGGCCTTGCTGGCGCTGCTGGTGCTAGCGGTGGCGATACGATTGGCGATCGATCTTTTCGTCACCCCGCCCAATCTCTATTCGCTGTCTGCCGCGGGCCTCAACTGATGAAGGCTCGCAACACATTCGCAACCGCCATTCTCCTGACGCTGCTTGCGGTCGCCGTGCCGGCGAAGGCACAGGTCCCGCTGACCGAAGGCATCCAGATCGGTCTCTCCACCGATAATGTCTCGATCACCGCCGGCTTTTCCGGGGCCGACCTGACCATTTTCGGCTCGCTGGAAAACCCGGATCCACTTGTCGCGCGCCAAGGCCGTTACGACGTCATCGTCGTGCTCGAAGGTCCGCCCAAACCGGTGGTGGTGCGCCGCAAGGACAGGGTGCTAGGCGTCTGGGTCAATCTGGATTCCGAGACCTTCGAGAACGTGCCGGTCTCCTATTCGGTGGCGACGACGCGGCCGCTGCAGGACATCACCGAACCCAATAGCTACAAGCAGCTGTCGCTCGGCGCCTCCAACCTCTACATGCAGCCCGCCGATGCCGGCGACAGCCCGGCGACGATCGAGGAGTTCACGGCGGCACTGCGGGAGCGCAAGTCGGCGACCGGCCTCTACAGCGAGAATGTCGGCGGCGTGCAATTCCTGTCGCAGAACCTTTTCCGCGCCACAGTGAGGCTGGCGCCAAATGTGCCAGTTGGAACCCATAAAGCCCGCGCGTTCCTGTTCAAGAGCGGCCTCTTCATCAAGGAAAGCTCGGCCCAGCTCGAAATCCGCAAATCCGGTTTCGAGCAGTCGATCTTCCGTGTCGCGCACAATTATTCCTTCCTCTATGGCGTCTTCGCGATATCGCTGGCCATGCTGACAGGCTGGCTCGGAAGGCTGATCTTCCGGCGGGATTAGGATTTTCCCCGAAAAGTGGTTTCCCTTTACCGGGGCATGCGGTAGACCGCGCTCCCCAGCCAAATGGCAGACACAAACAATTCGGTTCGGCAGAGCAGCCCGTCCCCGGGCAGCGCGCGATTTCTCATGGCGCCTCTCGGCTCGCCGACGACAAATACAGGAACTTGTCATGCGACCAGCCTTCGGCGGCATCGACTTCGGCACTTCGAACTCCACCGTGGGCGTGGTCCGAAACGGGCAGCCGCGGCTCGTCGTGCTGGAGGACGGCCAGGTGACGCTGCCCAGTGCCGTGTTCTTCAACTTCGAGGACAACCGCACCTGCTTTGGCCGCCACGCCATCGCCAATTACACCGACAGCATCGAAGGCCGGCTGATGCGTTCGCTGAAGAGCGTTCTCGGCAGTTCGCTGGCCCATGAAAAGACCCGCATCAAATCGCGGTCGATCGGCTTCATGGACATCGTCGGCCTGTTCCTCGGGCATCTTAAGAAACAGCTGGAAGCAGATGCCGGCGATACGGTCGAGACCGTCGTTCTTGGCCGGCCGGTGCAATTCGTCGACGACGACGCCGAGGCCGACGCGAAGGCGCAAAGCGAACTAGAGAACGCCGCCCGTGGCCAGGGCTTCAAGCACATCGCTTTCCAGTTCGAGCCGATCGCGGCGGCGCTCGACTACGAACAAAAGGTGACATGCGAGGAACTGGCGCTGATCATCGATATGGGCGGCGGCACGTCGGACTTCTCGATCGTGCGCGTCTCGCCGCAGCGCTCCCGGTCGCTCGACCGCAAGGACGACATTCTGGCCAGCCGGGGCGTCCATATCGGCGGCACGGATTTCGACCGGCTGCTGAGCATCGCCCATGTGATGCCGCAACTCGGCTATTTGACGCCGACCAAGGACGGCAAGCGCAATCTGCCGGCCAGCTATTTCATCGACCTCGCGACATGGCAGCGCATCAACCTGGTCTACACCGCCAAGGCGATGACGCATCTGCGCCAGATCCGCTACGAGGCCGAGCGCGCCGACCTGGTGGACCGTTTCATCCACATCGTCGAACATCGCTATGGACACGCGCTGGCCGCACTTGTCGAAAAAGCCAAGATAGAGCTGACCGACAGGTCATCCGCGGAGGTCGTGGTGAAGCTGCCGGGTGCGGAGTTCGCCGCCGAAATCACGCGCAACGGGCTGGATGCCACGATCGCCAGGGACATCGAGCGGGTCACGGCGACGGTAGCGCAGACCATCCGGGACGCTGAGGTGAAGCCATCCGATATCACCGCGGTGTTCCTGACCGGCGGATCGACCGCGATCCCGCTGGCAAGGCGAGAAATCCTGTCGCTGGTGCCGCAGGCATCCGTCATCGAAGGCGACATGTTCGGCTCGGTCGGACTTGGCCTGGCGCTGGATGCGCAGCGAAAGTTCGGTTGACCGGGTCCATTGATATTCAGGATGCCGGCCTGCAAGTGGCTGATACCTGCGCTTCCGGTGCTCACGTACTTTAAGTACGCTCCGCTCCGGTTCTCGGCATCAGCCATTTTCGACTCGGCCTGACCTGAATCTCAGCGAACCCTCACCGTTGATCCGACGTACCCAGATGCGCCTTGAGCGCCATCTGGGCCAGGCTTGCCTGGCGATCGCGATGGGTGATCATGGCGAAGTCGCGTTTCGGCAAGTCGAGCGGCACCGATTTGAGACTGCCTTCGGCGACGGCGCGCGCCACGACAAGTTCGGAAATGATGGTGGCGCCGGCCCCCGCCTCGACGGCCTGGCGAATAGCTTCATTGCTCGGCAGCACCAGGAATATCTGGAGGTCGGCGAGCGAAATCCCTTCGTGGCGCGCCAGATCCTCCAGCACCTCGCGCGTACCCGAACCACCCTCGCGGATGATCCAGCGCAGGCCCGTGATGTCAGGGCGGCCGGGCGCGATTTCGGGGATCTCCGGATGCGCGCTGGCAACCACCAGGATCAGCCTGTCGACGTCGACCTTGGTGCGGCGCAATATGTCGGACTCGGTGCGCCCCTCCACCAGGCCGAGATCCGCCGCGCCATCGAGGACATTGGCCTCGACCTGCCTGGTGTTGCCGATGGAGACGCTCAGCCTGACGGCCGGATAGGCTTCGTGGAAGGAAGCCAGCCGGCGCGGCAGCCAGTAGCTGGCGATGGTCTGGCTGGCGGCGATCGAGAGGCTGCCGGTGACGGTCTGCGAGACATGCTCCAGCACATTGCGCGCGGCGGCGGCCCGCTCGAGCACGGCCTTGGCCTCCGGCAGGAACCGGTGGCCGGTCTGGGCAAGCTCGATGTTGCGGCCGACGCGGTTGAACAGATGGACGCCGTGCTGTTCTTCAAGCGCCCGGATGGCGGCCGATGCGGCCGACTGCGAAATGCCCAGCAATTCCGCCGCCTTGGTCATATGGCCGCGCTCGGCGACGGCGACGAAAATGCGCAACTGGTCCAGGGTCATGTCTGTATTAAGAACCAATATCGATCGAATTTACAAGAACAACTGATTAGACGGATCGATAGCTTTATTCTAAGTTTCCTCGTGAAGTTAGAAAAAATTCGCCGAGAGATCGCAGAGAGCAGAATGATCGGGCGGTTCAGATCCCTGCTTGCGCATTGGACCCGCGGCATAAGACGGCGGCTGGCCGGTGATCGCTACCACCCGGAAGAGCATTACATGCGCGGCCCCGGACCGAAGACGCGGGCCAAATCCATGGGCCGTACAGGCGCCACCGGATCATGATGCAGGGACCGCCGCGCGGCGCGAATTCGGCACCATCGCAACGCCCGCTTGCCGACACGCGGGCGCCTGACGAAGGCGACGGCGTCGACACCTCGCCTGATGTTTCCGACAGCATCGCCAAGACGACCTGCTACATGTGCGCCTGCCGCTGCGGCATCGACGTGCACATCAAGGATGGCAAGGTCCGCTACATCAACGGCAACAAGGACCATCCGGTCAATCGCGGCGTGATCTGCGGCAAGGGCAGCTCCGGCATCATGCAGCACTACAGCCCGGCAAGGCTGAAGAAGCCCTTGCTGCGCAGCGGGCCGCGCGGCTCCGGCGAGTTCCGCGAGATCGAGTGGGAAGAGGCGTTTTCGATCGCGACGGAACGGCTCTCGGCCATCCACCGGACCGATCCCAGGAAGCTGGCCTTCTTCACCGGCCGCGATCAATCCCAATCCTTGACCGGCTGGTGGGCGAGCCAGTTCGGCACGCCGAACTTTGCCGCCCATGGCGGCTTCTGTTCGGTCAACATGGCGGCCGGTGGTCTCTATACGATCGGCGGTTCGTTCTGGGAGTTCGGTGAGCCCGACTGGGACAACACCCAGTATTTCATGCTGTTCGGCGTCGCCGAGGATCACGATTCCAACCCGATCAAGATCGGCCTCGGCAAACTCAAGGCGCGCGGCGCCAAGGTCGTCTCGATCAACCCGTGCCGCACCGGCTACAATGCCATTGCAGACGACTGGATCAGCATTCGGCCCGGCACCGATGGGCTGTTCGTGTTCGCGCTCATCCACGAATTGCTCAAGGCGGGCCGCGTCGATCTCGATTATCTGCTGCGCTACACCAATGCCCATGTTCTCGTCGTGCAGGAGCCGGGTGCCGCCGATGACGGGCTGTTCGTGCGCGACGCCGACGGAAATCCGCTGGCGTGGGACAGGGTTGCGAAGACGCCTGTCGGCGCCACCGATGCCGGTGCGAAGCCGGCACTGACGGGCAGCTTCACGATCGGCGGGCGCCACAGCGTCCCGGTGTTCCAGCTCATCGCCGACCGCTACCTCGATGAGAGCTATGCGCCGGACGCGGTCGCCGAGCGCTGCGGCATTGCCGCCGATACGATCCGCAGGATCGCCGCCGAACTTGCGCATGTCGCCTTCGAACAGACGATCGAGTTGCCGATCGCGTGGACCGATTGGGCCGGGCGCCGGCACGAGACGATCAAGGGGCGGCCTGTCTCGATGCACGCCATGCGCGGCATCTCGGCCCATTCGAACGGCTTTCACACCTGCCGCGCCATCCATCTCCTCCAGGTGTTGCTGGGCACGGTGGATGTCCCTGGCGGCTTCCGTTTCAAGCCGCCCTACCCCCGCTCCGCTCCGCCCGGTCCCAAGCCAGCCGGCAAGAC
>NZ_RZOM01000034.1:0-13552 GCF_003999175.1 Mesorhizobium sp. M7A.F.Ca.ET.027.03.2.1
CCGACAGGTCGAGCAGGCGCAGGCCGTCGGCCTTGCCGAGCATCAATCGCCAGGCGCCCGTCAGCGAAGCTTGGGTTTCGTCCGCCGAAAGCATGCTGTTCAGCCCTGTCCGAACCAGTCTTCTATGAAGCGCTGGTAGATTTGCGTCAGCGTTTCCAAATCGGCAATGGCGACGCGCTCGTCGACCATATGCATTGTCTTGCCGACCAGCCCGAACTCGACCACCGGACAATAGTCCTTGATGAAACGCGCGTCGGACGTTCCACCGGAGGTGGACAGCGTCGGCTCCTTGCCGACCGCCGACTTGATCGAGCCGCGCAGCGTTTCGATAAGCCTGTCGTCGCGGGTCAGGAAGACATGGCTCGGCCGGTCGCGCCAGACGAGCTCGTAGTCGACCGGCGTCTTCTTGCCCTGCCGGTACTTCCTGCGCCTGGCCGCCTGGTCGAGCCGGTTGTGGATCTCGGCCTGCAGGGTCTCGTCCGTCCAGGTGTCGTTGAAGCGGATGTTGAAGGTCGCGGTCGCTTTGGCCGCAATGACATTGGTGGCAGGGTTGCCGACATCGATGGAGGTGATCTCCAGATTGGTCGGCTGGAAATCCCTGGTCCCCTTGTCGAAAACCGGATGCAGCAAGGCGTCGACCAGGCTCATCAGCCCGCGCACCGGATTGTCGGCAAGCAGGGGATAGGCGACATGGCCCTGGCGGCCATTGACGGTGACCGCGCCGGACATCGAGCCGCGGCGGCCGATCTTGATCATGTCGCCGAGAGCGTCCGGATTGGTCGGCTCGCCGACGACAGAGGCATCCCATTTCTCGCCCCGCGAAGCCGCCCATTCGAGCAGCTTCACCGTGCCGTTGATGGCCGGGCCTTCCTCGTCGCCGGTGATCAGCAGCGAAACCGACCCTTTCGGACCGCCATTGGCCTCGACATGGCGTGCCACGGCGGCGATGAAACAGGCAATGCCGCCTTTCATGTCGACGGCGCCGCGGCCATACATCTCGCCATTGGCGATCTCGGCGGCGAAAGGCGGATGCGTCCAGGCGGCTTCGTCGCCGACAGGCACCACGTCGGTGTGTCCGGCGAACATCAGATGCGGGCCATTGCCGGAGCGCCTTGCATAGAGGTTTTCGATATCGGGCGTGCCGTCTTCGGAAAACACCGGCCGATCGACCAGGAAGCCGAGCGGTTTGAGCATCGTCTCCAGCGCGGTCAGCGCACCGCCCTCAGCGGGCGTCACCGAAGCGCAACGGATAAGGGCGGCGAGGTTTTCGGCGGGATCGGTCGGCAGCGTCATGGCAAAAGCGATAGTCGAAAGTGCAGGGCCTGTCACGGCCAGACATAGGGGCCAGCCTCATGGCTGGCGATGCCGCCAATATTATGGTTTTCATGTCGTATAGTTGCGACCCGGCGCGGGCGACAGGATGGCAGACAAGGACAAACGGATCGTCATTGCCGGTGCCGGCAGCATCGGCTGCTATGCCGGCGGCTGCCTGGCGCTGGCCGGTCGAGAGGTCATTCTGCTGGCTCGGCCGCGCCTCGAGGCAGCGTTGCGGCAGGATGGATTGCGGGTCAGCGACCTCCAGGGCCGCGATCGCTCGATCAAGCCCGAGGCGCTTGTCGTCACCGTCGATCCCGCCGTCGCCTTGCCGCAGGCGGACGTGGTCCTGGTCACGGTCAAGAGCGGCGCCACCCAGGACATGGCAGATCTTATCAAAGCCCATGCCCGGCCCGACGCCGTGGTGATCAGCCTGCAGAACGGTGTCGACAATGCCGACAAGCTGCGCGCTGAACTTGCCGGACGTACGGTGCTGGCCGGCATGGTGCCGTTCAATGTGGTGCAGTCGCCGGACGGCGAACTGCCGCTGCGCGTTCACCGCGCCAGCGACGGCACGGTAATGGTCCAGGATGGCGCCGCCGGCCTGGTCGGCCTGCTTGGCGTCGAAGGGTTTGCGGTCGAAGCCCATGGCGACATGAAAGCCGTGCTGTGGGGCAAGCTGCTGATGAATTTGAACAACGCGCTGGTGGCGCTTTCCGGCCTGCCGCTGGCGACCGAACTGGCCGATCGGCGCTGGCGGCTGATCCTGGCCAGCCAGATCGACGAGGCCCTGAGAGCGATGAGAGCGTCCGGCATCGAGCCGGCGCGGATCGCCGGCCTGCGGCCGGCGTTGCTGCCCAAGGTGCTCAGGCTGCCGGACTGGCTGTTCAAGCTGCTGGCGCGGCGCTTGCTGGCGATCGACCTGCAGGCGCGCTCGTCGATGTGGGACGATCTTCAGCGCGGCCGGCCGACAGAGATCGACGACCTGCAAGGCGCCATCTTGCAGCTGGCGGGGAAGGCCGGCACGCCCGTGCCGACGGTTCAGCGAGTCACCGCTTTGGTGCGCGCGGCGGAAGCGGAGCGGCTTGGCTCGCCGGGCCTGGCGCCGGAGCAGGTTGTTGCACCGGCCGGCCGTCGATCAACGTGATCTTCTGCCAGATTTTCCGCGACAGGTTGGATGCCAGGTTCTCGATGTCGTTGACGCCGTCGATGACCACGTCGTCATTGACCGACTGTGCGAACAATGCGGCGATCTTGCCCGTGATCGACAGCATTTCGGAGCAATAGTCGAGGTAACGCGCCAGGTCGGCGGCATTGGTGATGCGGGCCGGCGAGTGCGCCGTCGGCTTGAAATCGGCCGAAAGGGCTGCCGGATCCTTGGTCAGCTGGTGCATGTCGATGACATGGATCAGCGAACGCAGGCCGTGCAGCTGGCGAAACACCCTTTTGCGCTTGATGCGCTCCTCGGTGCGGATCAGAGCAAGCAAGCCCAACACAGCGAGTATGACGGTATTGATCGAAGCCTCTATGCCTTGCACCGACTGCAGGGCATCGTGGGTTCCCGAAATGCGGTCGATCGGCAAGATGGTACCGACGAACAGGAACACCAGCACACCCGTGACGAAGGCGGCGACGATGAGCCCGCGCAGCCACCAGATCGGTGCTTCGAGCACCTTGGCCGCCTTGGCCAGATCGCGCGACAGCGAGACCAGTTCGGCGGCGACGCCACGCAATCCCGCTTCGGGGAAACGGTCGGCGATCCGCTCTTCCAGCCGCTCGGCGGTTTCGACGATCAGTTTCGGATCAAGCGTGCGGTAGCGCATGTCCGATCGGCCCTCAGGATTGTTCCGGCTCGTTGGTGCGCCGGCCATAGCGGTTGGGTCCAGGCTGCCCTGGAAACAGGCACAACACAAGGAAGGCGACGATCGACACCACCGGCACGAACAGGATCAGCGCGGCAATGCCCGGCTTGTCCAAATCGTGCAGCCGCTTCACCGCCAGGGCGATGTTCGACCACAGCGAGGCGATGAAGGCGACGAAGAAGATGAACGACCACATGTTGCTCTCGGCCGAACCTTCCGGCACCAGCGTGAAGCGGTAGAGCGGGAAGGCCTGGATGATGGCGACGAGCAACCCGCCAAGAAAATAGGCCGCGCGACTGACGCGGCCCGAGGTTTTGAAGAAAAGCCAGGTGAGATCTGATCTGTCAGGCAAGCGGGTCCGGTCCATATTGATTGGCGCCTCTGGCGCCTTCGAGAATGCCGCATTCCACCAGAAACCAGATCGGGCCGATGAGCGGCACCAGCATGATCAGGCTCCACCAGCCCGACTTGCCGCGATCATGCCAGCGCTTGGCGTAGACTGCGAGCGCGAAATAGATCGAGGCCAGAGCGATGAGAATGCCGATGATGCCGATCTGGGCGCCACTGGCGGTGGTGAGACGTGTACCGAGGATCGCATCGAGAATGAAGGCAACGATGCCAATGACGATGAAAACGCCAATCGCGGCCCAGAACTTGCCACGGTTGATGCGACCATCAAAACTTGTGAGCAGATACTTCCAGTCCATGTCACCCCTCCATCTTGAACCAGCGCGACCGATTGTCGCGCCGGCGGAGGGTGCGCTCGCTTTGCGCAAAGATCAATCGCGCAGCAATTCGTTGATCGAGGTTTTGGAGCGGGTCTTGGCGTCGACACGCTTGACGATGACGGCGCAGTAAAGGTTGGGACCCGGCTCGCCGTTCGGAAAGGGCTTGCCCGGCATCGTTCCGGCGACGACGACGGAATTGGGCGGCACTTCGCCATAGAAGATCTCGCCGGTGGCGCGGTCGACGATCTTGGTCGACTGGCCGATGAAGACGCCCATGCCGAGCACCGAGCCTTCGCGCACGATGCAGCCCTCGACCACCTCCGAACGCGCGCCGATAAAACAATTGTCCTCGATGATGGTCGGGCCGGCCTGCATCGGCTCCAGCACGCCGCCGATGCCGACGCCGCCGGACAGATGCACGTTCTTACCGATCTGGGCGCAGGAGCCGACCGAGGCCCAGGTGTCGACCATGGTGCCGCTGTCGACATACGCGCCGACATTGACGAAGGACGGCATCAGCACGGCGCCCGGTGCGACATAGGCCGAACGGCGCACGACCGACGACGGCACGGCTCGGAAGCCCGCCTTTTCGAAATCGACGGCACTCCAGCCGTCGAACTTCGACGGCACCTTGTCCCACCACACCGCCTCGCCGGGCCCCCCCTTGATGATCTCCATCGGGTTGAGCCGGAACGACAACAGCACGGCCTTCTTCAGCCACTGGTTGACATGCCACTTGCCGTCGGCCTGCCGCTCGGCGACGCGAACGGCGCCGCGGTCGAGCAGATCGAGCGCCGACTGGATGGCGTCGCGCGTTTCGCCGCGCGTTGCCGTCGAAATCGCGTCGCGTTCCTCGAAGGCCTTCTCGATGGTCTTTTCGAGGCTCGCCAGATCGGGCTTCGACATGAATTCGCTCCATTACCAAGCTGTTAAGGGGCAACGCCTTAACCTGTTTTGAAAGTCGCGCGGACCCCTTGGCAGGCTTTGCCTGCCTGGATCTTCGCATGTAGCAGGTTCTTGTCACAAAACCGCGGGACACTTTTGCGGAACCTGCTTATGTGAAGCCTTGGTGAGGGTCAATCGCGGCTGCGTCATGGGGCGGCGCAAGTGAAGAATTTGGACGGGTAGAGCATATGACACCTATGGAAAAGGCGGGCTGGACGCCACTGCCGCATTCGGACGAGGATCTGGAGCGGTCGAAGAGTGTGCCGGATACGTCGCAGACGCGTGCCGAAACCTACCGGCTCGCCTGGAACGATCCCGACTTCATGACGCGGCGCGAGTTGCGCGCGGTCCGGCTGCAGCTTGAACTCCTGAAACCGGAAATGATCCTGGCCGAACGCGGCATCCGTTCGACGGTGATCCTGTTCGGCGGCGCGCGCCTGCCGGAACCCGGCGGCGAGGCCTGGGCGGCCAAGAACGAGACGCAGAAGAAGAACCTCGAGGAAAACAGCAAATACTATGAGGAGGCGCGGAAATTCGCCCGCCTCTGCTCGCAGCAGTCGGCTACCTCCTATTACCGCGAATATGTCGTGGTGACCGGTGGCGGGCCCGGCGTGATGGAAGCGGGAAACCGCGGCGCCGACGATGTCGGCGCGCCGTCGATCGGCCTCAACATCGTCCTGCCGCACGAGCAGGCGCCGAACATCTATGTGACGCCGGAGCTCTGCTTCAACTTCCATTATTTTGCTATCCGCAAGATGCATTTCGTCATGCGCGCCAAGGCGGTCGCCGTGTTTCCGGGCGGCTTCGGCACGATGGATGAATTCTTCGAGACGCTGACCCTGATCCAGACAGGGCGCATGGAGCGCGTGCCGGTGATCCTGTTCGGCAAATCCTTCTGGAAGCGGGCGATCAATCTCGATTTTCTCGCCGAGCAGGGCACGATCAGCCCCGGCGATCAGGACATCATCGACTTCGTCGACACCGCCGACGAAGCCTGGGGGATCATCAGCCGGTTCTACAAGTTAGGGGAGTAGGGGAGTGGGGAATTGAAGAGCTGACGAATTGAAGAATTGGGGAACTGGGGAACTGGGGGAATTGATCCGTAGAGACCGTCCTTCATTCTTCAATTCTTCAATTCTTCAATTCTTCAATTCCCCTCTTCCTTCCCCCTCCACAATCGCCGTCAGAAAACCCGCCAGATCGTCGGTGACGAAATCGACATCATCCTCATTGGCTGGGTCGCGCTCCCAGATCTCGGAAAAGGTCGGCTCGAAATTGCGCGGCACGATAAGCACCGTGGTCATGCCGAGCGACTTCGGCACCGACAGGTTGCGGGCAAGGTCTTCGAACATCACCGCATTGTGGCCGGTGACGGCGTGGAGTTCGGCGAACTTCTCGTAGGTCTGGCGCGCCGGCTTGGGATTGAGCCCGGCGGCGACGATGTCGAAGATGTCGTCGAAATGGTCGAGGATGCCGAGTTGGCGCGCGGTGCGCTCGGCGTGCCTGCGGTCGCCATTGGTGAAGATGAACTTGCGGCCCGGAAGCTGGCGGATGGCGGTGCCGAGAACGGGGTCTGGCACCAGCCATGAATAGTCGATGTCGTGGACCTTCTCGAGGAAATCATCGGGGTCGATGCCATGACGTGTCATCAGGCCGTTCAGCGTCGTGCCATATTCGCGGTAGAGTTCCTTCTGCAACTTGCGCGCATCGTCGCGCGGCAATGCCAGCAGCTCGCCGACATAGGCGGTCATCTTGACGTCGATCTGCGAGAACAGATTCGAATGATGCGGATAGAGCGTGTTGTCGAGATCGAAAACCCAGTCGGTGACATGGGCGAAGCGGGCGGGGTCAGGGAGCGTGGTCATGGGCTCCTTATGGCATGAAACGCGCATTCCGGAAGCGACTTTATCCACAACTTCTGCTCGTTGAGGTTGCGTAAATCGCCTCACTATTCAAATTTTAGGCATCTGGGAAAGGTGGCCTTTAGGGCTTGCTGGCAGAGAGGCAGTCTTGTGGGAGCAAGCGATGAACAGCATAATTCTGAGATCCGCCGCCGTTGCTTTCGCCTCAGTCGCGGCCTCTCTCCTGCTAACCCTGATCATCGTTCCAGCCATGGGATTTCCGGTCAACCGCACGATCTGGCTGACCTCCACCCTCTGTCCGCTGGTGCTGGCGTGGGCTGCCAGCGCAAGCACTTTCTGGCAAAGCGACAGGCTGAAAAACGCGCATCGCGATCTCGCCCGAGCCCATGCCCAGCTCGCCGCCGCGCATCGCCGCCTGGCGGAAAAGGCGAGCCGCGACGACATGACCGGCATGCTCAACCGGGAAAGCTTCTTTGCCGCGCTCGACGGTTCGCGCCGCAAGTCCGATCGCGGCGCGCTGCTGATCATCGATGCCGATCACTTCAAGACCATCAACGACAATTTTGGCCATCTGACAGGTGATGACGCGCTGCTTTTGATCGCCAGCGCGATCCAGCGCGGCGTGCGCAGCGGCGATGTGCTCGGCCGCATCGGCGGCGAGGAGTTCGGCGCCTTCCTGATCGGCGCCACCGAGCAGGAGGCCAAGCGCGTCGCCGAGCGAATTCGCCGCGAAGTGGAGCTGATCCGCTTCCGGCCCGTCGACGAGCGGACCATTCCGCTCACGGTCAGCATCGGCGGTACTGTCTGCAGCGAGGAAGCCAGTGTGTCGGAGCTGATGCGCGCCGCCGACCGGCGCCTCTACCAGGCGAAGCACCAGGGCCGTAACCTGACGATCATCGACACCGGCATTTCCGAGGCGGCGTGATCCGATCTGCCGCAACCGGCCTGTTAAGAAAATTCTAACCCTGTTTGCACTCGGTTGTACCGCTTAGCCGGGTTTTCACTGCTTTGCGGCCAGACTTGGCACGATACTGGCTTCCACGGTGATGCATGTGTCGTTCCGGGAATTGCCGTTCTGGGAACGCCATGCAGTGCCGAAGCCCAGCCGAGAGACCAGCCATGAGTTTCATCATCAAGAAAATGTCACGCCGCGCGCTCGTGCAGGCGTTGATCGCATTGCCTGCCCTGTCTTTGTTCCGCAAGTTGCCTGATGCCGATGCAGCCGATCCAGAGCCCGACCCGAACGAGATCGTCGAGGTCAATGGCTGGATTCTGAGGCGGGGCGACCTGGCATGATCTTCGACAGCTACGAGGCGTATCGCGCCGCGAACTTCACCCCAAAAGTGTGCATCCTAGGCTCCGGTCCGACCGGCACGACCATTGCCCGCAAGCTTGGCGCGGCCGGCATTCCGGTGGTGGTGATGGAGGCCGGTCCGCGCGAATTCAGCGACGAGTCGCAGGACTTTTACCGTGGCAGCACGGTCGGCGATTTCTATTTCGATCTCGACATAACCCGGCTGCGGTTGATGGGCGGCAGTTCCAACCACTGGGCCGGCTGGTGCCGCGTGCTCGACAAGCAGGATTTCGAGCCGAAGGCCTGGGTACCCGATACGGGCTGGCCGATCCGCCGCACCGACATCGAACCCTATCTGCCGGAAGTGCGCGACATTCTCGACCTTCCGGCCCTCCGGCCCGATATGCCGATCTCGGACGACATTCGCTGGGTGCAGCTGATCAAGAGCCCGGCCGTGCGCTTCGCCGAGAAGTTCGGCGATGAACTCGACAAGGCCAAGAACATCGCGGTGGTGCTCAACACTTGTGCCACCGAGCTTACCGGCGACGGCAAACGCGTGACGGGCGCCAGACTGTGGTCGAACGGGCAGGATGCCGGCTCCTTCAGTGCCGACTATTTCATCGTCTGCACCGGCGGGCTGGAGAATTCGCGGCTGCTTCTGTGGTCGAACCAGCGTTCGAACGGCGGCGTCGTGCCGAATGCGACGGCGCTTGGCCGCTACTGGATGGAGCATCCGACCTTCGAGGGCGGCAACGCGATCCTGGCCGACTACAACGCGTTCGAGGTCGACGCCGTCAATGAGGCCTTCTTCTCGCCGACCCTTGCCGCCATGGAGCGGCTGCAGATCATGAATTTCGGCATCCGGCTGATCGAGACGCCGTATCCCGGCGTCAAGAGCCTTATCGCCGACCTCGCCTGCACGGCACCCGACATGGCCGAGTGGATGTCCTCCAAGCTCAGTCAGAGACTGCGCTGCGCCGCCCAGCTCTACGTCGCCTGGGAACAGGCGCCGCTGGCCTCCAACCAGATCGAGTTGTCGAAGACCGATGTCGACCATGCCGGCGTGCCACGCATCGAATTGCACTGGAAGAAATCGGAAATGGAGCGCCGCACTCTGCTCGAAGGGCTCAGACTGTTCGGCAAGACGCTGATCGAGAAGAATCTCGGCCGCGTGCGTATTGCCGACTGGATCAGCAATGGTCAGGATTATCCGACCAATGACGAGACGGCGGGCCATCATCACATGGGCGGCACGCGCATGGGCACCGACGTCAGCAAGAGCGTGGTCGACGCCAACTGCAAGGTGCACGGCATGGACAATCTCTATGTCGGCGGCTCCTCGGTGTTCTGCACGTCGGGCCAATGCAACCCGACGACGACGATCACCGCGCTGGCCTGCCGGCTGGGCGAGCATCTGAGCAAGGTGGTCACCGCCTGACGGCTGCAGGGCAACTGCTGCCTAGAGCGTCGCCGGATCGAGGGCCGGCTGGTCCTTGCGGCGGGCGACGATCGCCGCGAAATCGGCGGTCTGGAAGGCATCGCGCAAGGCGTCGAAGGACGGCAGCACGAAATAGGCGCGCTGGAACTTGTCGATCTCGTAGCCGGTGCGCATCACCGTTTCCAGGTCGAAGGGCACGTGGTGGGCGTCATTGCCTTCGACCGCGAACTGCAGCTCGGTAAACGACGACATCAGGCCGGCGCCAAAGGCCTTTAGCGGCTGGCCGGCCTCCTGCATCAGGCCGTATTCGGCCGTGTACCAATAAAGCCGGGAAATCATCTCGTCGCCGCCCAGCGCGATGATGTCGCCGGCCTTCTCGCCATACATCTGCATGAAATCGGCGAACACCGGTTGCGACAGCGCCGGCACGTGGCCGAAGAAGTCATGGAACATGTCGGGCTCGACAATGTAGTCGAGCTCCTGCCTCGTCCGCAGCCAGTTGGTGACCGGGAAGCGGCGATCGGCGAGATGATCGAAAAACGGGGCCGCGGGAATGAGCCCCGGCACCGCGACGATCTCCCAGCCGGTCAATTTGCGCAGCTTGGCGCTGACCTCGTCGAAATCGGGAATACGGTCGAGCAGGCCAAGTTTTTCGACGCCGTCGAGATAGGAATGGTGGGCGAGCTTGCGCGTCAATTTGGTCTGGCGGTCGCACAGCGTGCGCCACACCGCCTGCTCTTCTTCGCTGTAATCATAACCCTGCGACACGGTGAAATCGGCACGGCAGACCGAGTAGTCGCCGCGCAATCCTTGCGCCGCGCAGTCGCGGGCATATTCGGCAACGCTCATCGTCGTCATGGTTTTTCTCCTCGCAAATCATCAATGGCTGACGTGCCGAAAAGGCTACCCGGATTTGCCGAGGCAAATCGGTTTTGATGATGGCTCGAACGGAATATTCGAGATAACATCCACTCACAAAACCCTCTAGTGGAGTGAAAATGCCTCAGTTCGACGATTTCGAGATCAAGATGCTCGATATCCTGCAGCGCGACGGGCGCAAGCCGGTTTCCGAGCTGGCGCAAGAGATCGGCCTGTCGACGACGCCGTGCGCGCGGCGCTTCGAGGCGCTGCAGGAGGCCGGCATCATCAAGGGATTTGCCGCGGTGATCAGCCGCCGCGCGGTCGGCCTGATGGTCGAGGTGTTCATCCAGGTGCGCCTGGTCAGCCACAGCGACGGCTCGCCCGAAAGCTTCATCGCCGCCGTGCAGCGCATGGACGAGGTGTCCTCGTGCTGGACGATGACCGGCGACCACGACTTTCTGCTGCATGTCATGGTGCCGTCGGTCGACGAGCTCAACGCCTTCGTCATGCACCGGCTGATGCGGCTCGACGGCGTGCGCGACGTCCACACGCAGTTGGTGCTGCAGAACATCAAGGGGCCGGGCCATGTGCCGCTCGGGCATCTCAGGCGATGACAATGCCTCTCTTCGCACTCCTTGGGGAAAAGCTGCACGCAAACTGCTGAAACGGGCCAAGCGCGTGTCCACATCGCCGGCCAGCTTGCGCGGACCAACCGCCCAGAGGTCCGCCATGAAAATCGTCCTGATCAATCCGCCGCACACCGCCATCGGCAGCCGCGTGCCCGACGATCATTTGCCGCCGCTCGGCCTGCTGGCGATCGGCGGGCCGCTGATCGATGCCGGCCATCAGGTGCGCCTCGTCGACGCCGAGTTTGGGCCTATGCCGCTGGATGACGTCGTACGCAACGCACTGGAGGACCACCCCGACTTCGTCCTGATCGGCCATTCCGGCTCGACCTCGGGGCACCCGACCGCCTTGCTGATTGCTGAGCAGATCAAGCAGCGGGAGCCGGTGACCATCATCATCTATGGCGGCGTTTTCCCTACCTATCATTGGCGCGACATCCTGGCCGCTACCGATGCTTTCGATTTCATCGTGCGCGGCGAGGGCGAGGCGACCGTCGTGGCGCTGGTCGAGGCGCTGGAAATGCACCAGCCGCCGGCGAGCGTGGCCGGCATCGCCTGTCGCGACGATCTCAGCCGCCCCTTCGCCACACAGGCCGCCATGACCATTGCCGACCTCGACGCCTACCGCGTCGGTTGGGAGCTGATTGAGCACTCGCGGTACAGTTACTGGGGCGGCAAGCGGGCCGTGGTCATGCAGTTTTCGCGCGGCTGTCCGCATCTGTGCAATTATTGCGGCCAGCGCGGCTTCTGGACCCGCTGGCGGCATCGCGATCCGGTGAAATTCGCCAGGGAGATCGCCTGGCTGCACCGCGAGCACGGCGTCGAGCTGATCAATCTCGCCGACGAGAATCCGACGGTCTCGAAGAAGGCCTGGCGTGCCTTCCTCGACGCCCTTGTCGCCGAGAACGTGCCGGTGCTGATCGTCGGTTCGACCCGCGCCGACGACATAGTGCGCGGTGCCGACACCCTGCATCTCTACCGCAAGGCCGGCGTCATCCGCTGGCTGCTCGGCATGGAAAACACCGACGAGCAGACGCTTCAATTGATCCGCAAGGGCGGCAGCATCTCATCCGACCGCGAGGCGATAAGGCTGCTGCGCCTCAACGGCATCCTGTCGATGGCGACCTGGGTCGCCGGCTTCGAGGACGAAGGGTTCCGCGATCTGTGGCGCGGCTTTCGCCAACTCATCGCCTACGACCCCGACCAGATCCAGGCGCTCTATGTGACGCCGCATCGCTGGACGCCGTTCTTCCGCATCGCGCGGGATCGCAAGGTGATCCAGCAGGATGCGCGCCTGTGGGACTACAAGCACCAGGTGCTGCAAATGACGCGGCTGAAACCCTGGATGCTGTTCTTCAGCGTCAAACTGATCGAGCTGGCGGTGCAATCACGGCCGAAGGCGCTGGCCCGCCTCCTGTTCCACAAGGATCCCGAGCAGCGCCATTCGATGCGCTGGTACACGCAGATGGGCCGCCGGGTCTGGTTCCGCGAGGTCTGGGGCTTTCTGGTCCGCGACATCAGGGTGAAAGACGGCCCGACGCTGGCCGAATTCTGGGGCGCGCCGCAGGACGCCGAGGAGGAATCGATGTCCGTTCGACGCCCCGCCAGAAAGCCCGCCATTCCCATCATCGGCAATATTGAAGATCCCGAGGCGAAAAAGTTAGCCGGCTGACGAGCCCATCAAGGCACGATCAGCGTGCCGGCACCGTGCTCGGTGAACAGTTCCAACAGCACCGCATGCGGCGTCTTGCCGTTGAGGATGACGACGCCTTCGACACCGCGTTCGATCGCTTCGATGCAGGTCTCCACCTTGGGGATCATGCCGCCCGAGACCGTGCCGTCCTTGATCAGCGCCTTGGCCTCGGCCACGGTCAGTTCGTCGATCAGCTTCTTGTTCTTGTCGAGCACACCCGGCACGTCGGTGAGGAACAGCAGGCGCGTCGCCTGGCAGGCGCCGGCAATGGCGCCGGCGAAGGTGTCGGCATTGATGTTGTAGGTGTGGCCGTCGCGGCCTGGCGCCACCGGCGCCAGCACCGGGATCATCTCGGAGCGTGCCAGAAGGTCGAGCAAGGTGCGGTCGACCTCGACCGGCTCGCCGACGAAGCCGAGATCGAGCACGCGCTCGATGTTGGAGTCCGGGTCGATCATGGTCTTGCGAGCCTTTTCGGCGAAAACCATGTTGCCGTCCTTGCCGCAGAGACCGATCGCCCATTCGCCCTCGGCGTTGATCAGCGCGACGATCTCCTTGTTGATCGAACCGGCCAGCACCATTTCGACGATCTCGACCGTCTTCTGGTCGGTGACGCGCAGGCCGCCCTCGAACTTCGATTCGATGCCCATCTTGGCCAGCATGGCGCCGATCTGCGGGCCGCCGCCATGGACGACGATCGGGTTGACGCCGGACTGCTTGAGCAGCGCGATGTCGCGCGCGAAGGCCTTGCCGAGCTCGATGTCGCCCATGGCATGGCCGCCATATTTCACCACGACCGTCTTGTGCTCGTAGCGCTGCATGTAGGGCAGCGCCCGCGACAACAGGGCTGCCTGCATTTCGGCGGTGGCGGTTATTTCCGTCATCGGCTTGGTTCCCGGCTTTTTATTTTAAGCACGTCGTTGTCCCAAAAC
>NZ_RZOM01000350.1:0-5469 GCF_003999175.1 Mesorhizobium sp. M7A.F.Ca.ET.027.03.2.1
GGGCAATCAACGCCAGCGTCGTCGACTCGTTCGGTGTGATCGGCGTGGCGCCAACGAGGATGGTGAACGAGATCGCCGCCGTCATCAGCGCGCCGACGACCGCGATCACACCCGGCAGCGCAAGCAGCCGGCGCCCGTCACGAGCGCCGGGTTCGCTGAAAAGCGGTTGGTTTGTTGTCGGTGCCTGCGGAGCCATGTCGCCGTCTAGAGCCATGATTGCGTCGGATGTATGCAACGCATTGTGGCGATTATGCAACAAGTGTGACCGAGACGGAAATCTTTCGCGAGCCGATCCCCTGAAAAGAGCGCGGGCTCAGATCAAGGCTCAGCTCTGCCGCGATGATTTGTAGACGTTGACGCCGAGTTCGCGAATCTTCTTGCGCAGCGTGTTGCGGTTCAAGCCCAGCAATTCCGCAGCCTTGATCTGGTTGCCGCGGGTTGCCGTCATCGAAGCCAGGACGAGGGGGAACTCGACCTCGGACAGGATGCGCTGATAAAGCCCCGCCGGCGGCAATTCGCCGGCAAAGGAAGCGAAATAGCGCTGCAGGAAGTGCTCGACCGCCTGCCCGATCGACAAATCGTCGGGGATCAGATTGCCGCCACCCGGCACCACCGGACGTTCGCCGGTCTTGAGCTCCGCCTCGATGATCTCGGCGGAAATCTCGTCCTGCGAATAGAGCGCGGCGAGCCTGCGAACCAGGTTTTCCAGTTCGCGCACATTGCCCGGCCACGGATAGCGCTTCATCAACTCGATGCCGCCGGAAGAAATGCGCTTGGTCTGCAGGCCTTCCATTTCGCCGAGCTTGAAGAAGTGGCGGACGAGGTCCGGCACATCCTCGGAGCGCTCACGCAGCGCGGGCAGCCGGAGCGGCACGACGTTGAGGCGATAGAAAAGATCCTCGCGGAAGAGCCCCTGGTTGATCAGCGTGCGCAGATCCTTGTTGGTGGCAGCGACGATGCGCACGTCGGTCTTGATCGGCGTGCGTCCGCCGACCGTGGTGTACTCGCCCTGCTGCAGCACGCGCAGCAGGCGCGTCTGCGCCTCCATCGGCATGTCGCCGATTTCATCGAGGAACAGCGTGCCGCCTTCGGCCTGCTCGAAGCGGCCGGTCGAGCGGTTCTGCGCGCCGGTGAAGGCACCCTTCTCGTGACCGAACAGTTCCGATTCGATCAGGTCACGCGGGATCGCCGCCATATTGATGGCGACGAAGGGGCCGCCGCGGCGGCGGCCATATTCATGCAGCGCGCGCGCCACCAGCTCCTTGCCGGTGCCGGATTCGCCCGAGATCATCACCGTCAGGTCGGTCTGCATCATGCGCGCCAGCATGCGGTAGATGTCCTGCATGGCCGCCGAGCGGCCGACCAGCGGCATTGCATCGGGCTGCTCTTCCGGCCGCGTATCGATCTTCGGCCGCCGCGGCTCGGAAAGCGCCCGGTTGACGATGTTGAGCAGTTCGGTCAGGTCGAAGGGCTTGGGCAGATATTCGTAAGCGCCGGTTTCGGAGGCGCGGATCGCCGTCATGAATGTGTTCTGGGCGCTCATGACGATAACCGGCAGCTCCGGCCTCGCCTTCTTGATGCGCGGCAGCATGTCGAAGGCGTTTTCGTCCGGCATCACCACATCGGTGATGACCAGATCGCCCTCGCCCGCCGCCACCCAGCGCCAAAGCGTCGAAGCGTTGGAGGTGACGCGCACCTCATGACCGGCGCGTGAAAGCGCCTGGTTGAGGACGGTGCGGATCGCCGCGTCGTCGTCGGCGACGAGAATATTGCCGCGAACGGTCATTTGAGGTCTCCTTCGCCGTCATCATCGGCGCCGTTTGGCGCTTCTTTCCAGGCCGGCATCAGGATGCGGAATGTGGTGCCGCGCGGCGTCGATTCGCATTCGATGATGCCGCCATGCTCGCCGACGATCTTGGCGACCAGCGCAAGACCCAACCCGGAGCCGTTCGGCTTGGTGGTGATGAACGGGTCGAACAGGATCGGCAGGATGTCTTCGGAGACGCCGGAGCCATTGTCGCGCACGCAGAATTCCAGCGGCAGCGACACGCGGTCCTGCGTGCCCGGAACGGAAACACGGATGCCCGGCCGGAAGGCGGTCGACAGCACGATCTCGCCCTGCGGGTCGCTGCCGATCGCCTCGGCAGCGTTCTTGACCAGGTTGAGGAACACCTGGATGAGTTGATCGCGGTTGGCAAACACCGGAGGCAATGAAGGATCATAATCCTCCATTATCTTGATTTTCTTGGCAAAACCGTTCTTGGCAATCGCCTTCACATGGTCGAGCACGACATGGATATTGACGGGATAGCGATCGATCGGCCGCTCGTCGGAAAACACCTCCATGCGATCGACCAGCGATACGATGCGGTCCGTCTCGTCGGTGATCAGCCGCGTCAGCGCACGGTCCTCGTCGGAAGCCGACAGTTCAAGCAGTTGGGCCGCGCCCCGGATGCCGGAGAGCGGGTTCTTGATCTCATGGGCGAGCATTGCCGCCAGACCGGTCACCGAACGTGCGGCACCCCGATGCGTCATCTGCCGGTCGATCTTGTCGGCCATCGACCGTTCCTGAAACATCACCACGACGGAGCCCGGATATTCCGGCACCGGCGCGACGTAGAGATCGACGACCTTCTCGATGCCGAGACGCGGCGACGACACGTCGACCCGATACTCGTTGACGGGAGCCCGACGCTCGCGCACCTGATCGACCAGCGTCAGCAGCGGGCTGCCGAAGGGAATGAGTTTTGACAGCGTGTTGCGGGCGAGCATGTTTGCACTCGAGCGAAAGAAGTCTTCCGCATCGGCGTTGGCGAAGGTGATGAACCCCTCCTCGCTGATCATGATCACCGGGCGACGGATGGTGTTGAGCACGATCTGGGCGGCATCCGCCATTTCAGCGCCCTGGCCGGCGGCGGCGTTCATGCGGCGCTCCGCAGGTTCAAGGGTTGCGGATCGCGCGAAAACACATCGCGCAGCAAGGCAATGACGCGTGCGGGCTGGAATGCAGTCAGTATGGCCTTTCGGCTGTCGTCGGCGACGCCGCCAGCATGCCGATCAAGATACCAGCCAAGATGCTTGCGCGCCTGGCGCAGGCCGCTTTCGGCGCCGTAGAGCGCCAGCATGTCCTCATAGTGGGCCACGATGTAGTCGGCGACCGCCGTCGAGTCCCGTGGCATGTTTGGCGTCGCCTCGCCGGTCGCTGCGGCCGCAATGCCGCCTGCAATCCAGGGCGCGCCATAATGGGCACGGCCGATCATCACGGCGTCGGCACCCGATTGATCGAGAATGTCGGCCGCTTCCGCCGGCGAAGAGACGTCACCATTGGCGACGACCGGGATGGACACGGCTTCCTTGACGCGGGCGATGGCGCGCCAGTCGGCCTTGCCCTGGTAGAACTGGCAGCGCGTCCGGCCGTGCACGGTCACCATCCTGACGCCGGCCTGTTCGGCGCGGCGCGCGAGCATCGGCGCATTGAGCGCGCCTTCGTCCCAGCCAAGCCGCATCTTGACCGTCACCGGCACCTCGACCGCGCCGACAACGGCGTCGATCAGCGACAGTGCGTGGTCGAGATCCAGCATCAATGCCGAACCCGCATAACCGCCGGTGACCTTCTTGGCCGGGCATCCCATGTTGATGTCGATAATGTCGGCCCCCTCACCGGCGGCGATTCTGGCACCTTCGGCCATGTGCATCGCCTCACGGCCTGCCAGCTGAACCATATGAACGGGCAGGCCGGAGTGGCGTATGCGCAGATTGAAACCGGCCCTGCCCTTGGCAAGCTCGCCGCTGGCAACCATTTCGGATACGACCAGGCCCGCTCCATGCGCGTGGGCACGCTGCCGGAACGGCTCGTCCGTAATCCCCGACATCGGTGCGAGGAACACGCGATTGCGGATTCTCACGCCACCGACATCGAGCGGCGCGGCCAATTTGGTCAAGTTAACCATGCACAAAAACCAAGCATCTTCATTCGTTGCACATTCTCTAGCCAGAACCGGCGCAATGTGCAACGCGGAATGACGCCACATTAAGGCGCAATTGGGAAAAATGCCGGCCTTCGGTTTTGGCCGCGACCAAAGCGCCGCGCGTCCCTGAGGACGCGCAAAAGACGCTTTGGAATTTCATACTTAGCGCACGATCTTTCCGAAAACCGATTACACTTTTCGGGATCGTGCGCTAGGACCAAACGGGCATGACTGACGCAAGTGAAAACCACGTTTCGGATGCGGACGGCAAGGTCGCGGTGGTGATCGTTGCGGCCGGCCGTGGTGCGCGCGCCGGACAGGCCAACGGACCGAAGCAATATCAACACATTGGCGGCTTTGCCGTCATTGCACACACGCTGGACATTTTTCTGGCCCACCCGCGGACCAGCGAGATCGTCGTCGCCATTCATGCCGATGACCATGAGTTGTTCCGGCAGGCGGCGGGCGCCAACGCCGAGCGCGTCACCGCCATCATGGGCGGGGCGACGAGGCAGGAATCCGTTCGGCTCGGCCTGCTTGCCCTTAGAGGCCACGCGCCGGCGCAGGTCCTGATCCATGACGCCGTGCGTCCGTTTGTCGATGCGGACCTGATAGATCGCACCATCGCCGCCATCGGCGAGCGCGAGGGCGCGTTGCCCGCTTTGCCCGTCGCCGACACGCTGAAGCGCGAATCGGCCTCCGGCGTGGTTGGCGAAACCGTATCGCGCAGCGGGCTTCACGCGGCGCAAACGCCACAGGGCTTTCCGTTCTGGCCCATTCTTGCCGCGCACGAGAAAGCCCATCATCTGGGAAAAATGGATTTTACCGACGATGCCGCGATCGCCGAATGGGCGCATATTCCGGTCAAGATCGTTCCGGGCTCGCCGGACAATGTCAAACTCACCTGGGCACGGGATATTGCGATGGCGGACCAGCGGCTTTCCGGCGAACGCGTGCGCTTTCCCGACATCCGTACCGGCAATGGCTACGACGTCCACGCCTTCGAACCGGGAGACCATGTCACTTTGTGTGGCGTCGCCATAGCGCACGACAAGAAGCTGTCCGGCCATTCCGACGCCGATGTCGGTCTGCACGCCTTGACCGATGCGCTGCTGGCGACTTGCGGCGCCGGCGACATCGGCACGCATTTCCCGCCATCCGACCCGCAGTGGAAAGGCGCTGCGTCGCGCATATTCGTCGAGCATGCGGCGAAACTGGTGCGCGCGCGCGGCGGCCGCATCGCCAATGCCGACATCACGCTGATCTGCGAAGCGCCGCGCGTCGGCCCGCATCGCGAGGCCATGACCGCAGCCCTTTCGCAGATGCTGGCAATTACGCCGGATCGCATCTCGATCAAGGCCACAACCAATGAGAAGCTCGGCTTTGTCGGGCGTGAGGAAGGCATTGCGGCGATCGCCACCGCCAGCGTGGTGTTTCCCGGCGAGGTGCCGGAATGACCCACAACGAGCTGGCAAATGCCCTGCTGCAAGCCTGCCAGAGA
>NZ_RZOM01000351.1:0-5466 GCF_003999175.1 Mesorhizobium sp. M7A.F.Ca.ET.027.03.2.1
GAAGATCAGGTCGTAGATCTCGCGTTTGGCGCCGACATCGATGCCGCGCGTCGGCTCGTCGAGCAACAGCACCCTCGGCTTCGTCGCCAGCCATTTGCCGATGACAACCTTCTGCTGGTTGCCGCCCGACAGCGTACCGGCGGGCTGGTCGATGTCCCGGCAGCGGATGCCGAGGGCCTTGACCGCCTGCCGCGCCAGCCCCTGCTCGCCGGCCAGCGAGCGGATGCCGAAGCGGGCCAGCGAGCCGACCAGCGGCAGCGCGACATTGTCCGCGATCGAAGCCTGCAGATGCAGCCCTTGCGTCTTGCGGTCCTCGGTCACCAGCGCAATGCCCAGCCGCCTCGCATCGCGCGGCGAACGGATGTCCACGGGATGGCCGTCAATACGGATTTCGCCGCCGGTGCGGCCATCGCTCGAGCCGAAGATCGCTTCCAGGATCTCGGTGCGACCCGAACCCAGTAGCCCGCCAATGCCGAGGATTTCTCCGGCGGCAAGATCGAAGCGGACGCCGTCGATCACCGTGCGCCAGCCATGGGCATCGGGCTTCGACAGCGACAGGTTTTCGACCGAAAGCACGATATTGCCATCGGAATGGCGCTCTTCCTGGGAGGAAGCGAGCAGGTTGCGGCCGACCATCGCCGAAATGATCGCATCTTCGTCGAGCCTGGCCATCGGCTCGGTCAGCATATGGCGTCCGTCGCGAAACACGGTGACGCGGCCGGCCAGGTGCATGACCTCGTCGATGCGGTGCGAGATGTAGACGATGGCGACGCCGCTGTCGGCAAGCTGGCGGATGATGCGGAACAGCCGCTGGCATTCGGCCGGCGAAAGCGCCGAGGTCGGCTCGTCCATGATCAGGATGCGTGCCGACATCGACAGAGCCTTGGCGATCTCGACCAGTTGCTGCTCGCCGACGCGCAGGGCGCCGACGCGGGCTTGCGGATCGAGTTCGATGCCGAGCCGCTGCAACAAAGCACCTGCCGCGCGGCTGCTCGCCTTGCGGTCGACGATCAGCCCGGCGATCAGCTTCTCGCGGCCGAGGAAGATGTTGTCGGCGACGCTGAGTTCGGGCACCAGGTTGAGCTCCTGATGAATGATGGCGATGCCGGCATCCTCGGCGTCGCGCACGCCGGCGAAGCTGACGGGGCGGCCATCGACGCTGACCGTGCCTTCATAGCCGGTATAGACGCCGGAGAGGATTTTCATCAGCGTCGACTTGCCGGCGCCGTTCTCGCCCATCAAGGCATGAACCTCGCCGCGACGCAGCTCAAAGCCGACATCGACAAGCGCGGCGATGCCGCCGAAGCTCTTGGAAATGCGCTCGGCACTCAGAACGATGTGCGACCGATCGGCCGCACCGTGCTCCGGTGAAAGGGAATTGCTCTCTTGCATGACAATGGCGGCCTCCCTTCCGTCGTCGTCAACTTCCCGCAAACGCTAATCTAAACGTTTCGATCATGTCAAGCCGATATAAGGTGCCGGGCGTTTGATGCAATTCGATTCTTGCTTAAAAGGACAGGATTCCGTACGTATTGGCCAGCAAGGGTGGCGAAACGTTTCGAAAATGACAGCGTCAGGGCAAAAAAGACACCGCAAATCCACCGCGCCCACCATGCTCCATGTGGCTGAAGCGGCGCGTGTTTCTGTCGCCACCGTTTCGGCGCTGATCAATGGCACGGCGACGGTCAGCCCGGAGCTTAGCCAGCGCATCGAGCAGGCGATCCGCGATATCGGCTACAAGCGCAACGCGATCGCCCGCAGCCTGAAGATGGGCACGACCCGCACCATCGGACTGACCGTGCCGCACATCACCAACCCGTTCTTCACCGATGTCGTCTCGGTCATCCAGCAGGCCTTCGACCGGGCCGGCTATGCCGTCATGCTGTGCTGCACGGACGAGGACTTGAACACCCAGGACGACCAGATCAGGCTGCTGCTCGACCGCATGGTCGACGGGCTGATCGTGGCGCGCGTCGGCGACGGCGCGATCCTCAAGCGGATCGTCGACGACGCCAACGTGCCGGTCGTGCTGCTCGATCGTATCTGCAAAGGCATCGACACCGATGCCGTGGTGCTGGACAACCAGCGCGCGGTGTTCGACGCCATCACCTATCTGATCAATCTCGGCCACCGGCGCATCGGTTACATCACCGGCACCTCGGACATCTCGCCGATGCATGACCGCATGGCGGGATATCGCGAGGCGCTTCACGCCGCCGGCCTGCCGATCGCCGAGGAGCTGATCCGCTTCGGCAATTTCCACGAGATCGATGGCTATAACGAAACCATGCAGATGCTTTCCTCGCATGATCGTCCAAGCGCGATCTTCTCGGCCAACAATCCGATGGTGATTGGTACCATGAAGGCGATCCGCGACATCGGCCTGTCCTGCCCGGAAGATATTTCGGTCGCCTGCTTCGACGACTTTCCATGGTCCGACGTGTTCCAGCCGCAGTTGACCACGGTGGCCCAGCCCGTGCAGGCGATCGGCGAACAGGCGGCCAATCTGCTTCTCGATCGTCTCGCCGGCAACAGGGACGCGCCGCCGCGCAAGCTTTTGCTCAAGGGCAGGCTGATGATCCGCAATTCATGCCGTCCGCTCGGCGCGATTGCGCAGAGCGTGAGCGCGTAGCCTTCCCCCGGCGTAAGTCGTACCAGGATTTGTCAGGCCGCCTGCGACAGGGATTTGTGCGCGTCGGCCAGGATCTCGAACGATCGCACCCGTGCCGCATGATCAAAAATCTGCGCAGTGACCATCAGCTCGTCGGCACCGGTGCGGCGCACGAAGGCATCGAGGCCTTGCCGCACCGTTTCCGGAGAGCCGACGACGGCGCAGGACAATGCCTGGCCGAGCATTGTCTTTGCCATCGGATCGAGATCGCGGTCATAGTTCTCGACAGGTGGCGGCAGCCGGCCGGCCCGACCGGTGCGCAGATTGACGAAAGCCTGCTGCAGCGAGGTGAACAACAAACGGGCCTCCGCATCGGTGGGCGCGGCGAAGACATTGAGGCCAAGCATGACATGCGGCTTGTCGAGCTGCTCGGACGGCTGGAAGCGCGAGCGGTAGACATCCAGCGCGTGATCCAGCTCCGCCGGCGCGAAATGCGAAGCGAAGGCGTAGGGCAGGCCGAGCATGGCGGCGAGCTGCGCGCCGTAGAGGCTGGAGCCGAGGATCCAGACCGGCACGTTCTGGCCTTCGCCGGGCACGGCGCGAATTCGCTGGCCTTCCTCGGCCGGCTGGAAATAGCCCATCAGCTCGACGACATCCTGAGGGAAATTGTCGACCCCGGCCTCGAGATTGCGGCGCAAGGCACGGGCGGTGCCCATGTCGGTGCCGGGCGCCCGGCCGATGCCGAGATCGATGCGGCCCGGATGCAAGGCGGCCAGCGTGCCGAACTGCTCGGCAATCACCAGCGGCGAATGGTTGGGCAGCATGATGCCGCCGGCGCCGACACGAATGGTCTTGGTGCCGCCGGCGACATGGGCAATGACGACGGCGGTTGCAGCGCTGGCGATACCCGGCATGTTGTGATGCTCGGCCAGCCAGAAACGCTTGTAGCCCAGGCGCTCGGCATGGCGGGCAAGATCGAGCGAGTTGGCCAGCGACTGCGAGGCATCGCTGCCTTCGACGATCGGCGACAGGTCGAGAACGGAAAGAGCGGTCATGGATGGGATCCTGTGTCAGGACCGCATGTAGGAAGCATCCGGCGGCGCCGCAAATTCAAAAATATTGATCAGCCTTTGATAGCTTCGGGGTCGGCGATGTCGTCCTCCTCGACGACAACCGCGTGCTGCGCGGCGAGAAAATTGCCGACATGGCTGAGCCCGTCGAAATGATCGCAGAATACCTTGATGACGACCAGCAGCGGCACCGCCATCAGGGCGCCAACGAAGCCCCACAGCCATGACCAGAAGGCGATGGCGATCAAGATTGCCACGGCGTTGATCTCCAGGCGCCGGCCGACCACCATCGGCGTCACGAACTGGCCTTCGACGATGTCGCACAAGATCACGAAGGCCGGCGCCAGAAGCGCGTAGAAGATGGTATCGAAGCTGATCAACGCCATGACCGTGACAAGCACGATGGTGATCAGCGCTCCGACATAGGGCAAGAAGTTGAGCAGCGCCGCGGCGGCTCCCCAGACCAGCGGATTGGGCATGCCGAGCGCCCACAGACCGAGAGCGATGACTGTGCCAAGGCCGGCATTGATGATGGTGACGGTGAGCAGATAGTGCGAGATTTCGCGCTCGACGTCATAGACGACGCGCAGCGCCCGTTTCTTTTCGCTGAGGCTGGCGAAGGACTGGATGATCTTTTCATAGAACATCGTCCCGGAGGCGAGCAGGAACAGCGACATCACGAAGATGATGGTCAGGCCTGTTCCGGCCGACAGGATGTTGCTGGCGGCCGCCGACAGGATGCCGGACTGCGCCATCGCCACCCTCTGGATGCCCGGCTCCTGCGACGTCTGGGTCAGCTGTTCGATCTGATGCGAAATCTGCATGATCTTCTCGAGTGGGCGGCGCAATTGCGCCAGCCGTTCGGCAAGTTGCTGGCCTATCGAAGAGGTGTTGTTGATGAGGTCGATGATCGGTCCGCTGAGGAGGTAGCCTACGCTGGCAAAGATGCAGATCGACAACAGCACCAGAAGGGTCGCCGAAACCACTTCGGAGATGCCGTGCCTGCGCAGGAGCCTAACGATCGGCGTCAGCGTCAGCGCCAGCAGGAAAGCCAGAATGACCGGCATGAAGAAAGCGCGAGCGAAGTAGAGCGCATAGATGGCCATGAACAGGAAAATGCCGACGAGCAGCGAGCGCATCAGATGCGTGTCGGCGCGGGCCGCAACGCGCGAATCCGACTCGTCGGCGATGGCGCGGCCCAAGGCAGCGGGTTCGGTTTTCATGCTCACCCTCGAGCCGGCGCCCTCGGCGATCGGCTATTGCTTGCATGAACGCAGAGTTATGGGCGCAGGTTCCATGAGCCGGCTTCCGGAATGAGGCCCGTTTGCACGGGTCCGGAAATCAGAGCGCGCCGCAGCATCCAGGCCTGCACTCACGGAGTTGGAAGAAAGATTTGGCTTTCTTCCGAATGTCGTGGCGACGAGAACGAAAAATCCGGCCCTTCTCAATGGTAGCAGCCAGCAGCCGACATTTCCGTCAGGCTGCCGGCGCGGTGACGGCTGTGGCAGCCCTGGCTGTTTCCTTGCGCACGATCGGCGCCACCCTGGTGCCGTAGAGTTCGATCGCCTTCATGATCTTGGCATGCGGCATGGTGCCGATCGCCATTTGCAGCAGGAATCGGTCATTGCCGAAGACCTTGTGCTGGGCGACGATCTTCTCGGCCACTTGCTCGGGACCGCCGACGAACAACGCGCCGTTCGGGCCGCGCGACTGGTCGAAATGCGCTTGGGATGTCGGACCCCAGCCACGCTCGCGGCCGATGCGGTTCATCACCTCCGCCTGCGG
>NZ_RZOM01000352.1:0-5439 GCF_003999175.1 Mesorhizobium sp. M7A.F.Ca.ET.027.03.2.1
GGCCAGAACGGGCTGACGCTGCAGATCATGGCCGAACGCGAGGACGGCACCATGACCGTCGAGGATTGCGAAGAGGTCAGCCGCGCGGTGTCGCCGGCGCTCGACGTCGATGATCCGATCGAAAAGGCCTATCACCTCGAAGTCTCGTCGCCCGGCATCGACCGGCCACTGGTCCGCAAATCGGATTTCACGACCTGGACGGGTCATCTGGTGAAGATGGAAACATCGATGGTCGTCGCCGACCGCAAGCGCTTCAAGGGCAAGATCGCCGAAGCCGGCGAAGACGATGTGCTGATCGAGCGCGACAAGGCAGCCTATGGCGAGGAGCCGACGGTGCGTGTCCCCTACGATGCGATTGCCGACGTGCGCCTGATCCTGACCGACGATCTCATCCGCGATGCCCTGTCGAAGGACAACAGGGCGCGCAAGGAAGCCAAGAAGCGCCGCGGCGAACCGGACGACGACGAGTCGGGTGCGGAAGCGGACGCCACGGAAGACCACGAACAGGAACTATGATTGAGCTGCCGGGCGCAAAGGCCCGGCAAACAAGCTCCGGAGAAAAACGATGGTTGTAAGCGCCAACAGACTTGAATTGCTGCAGATCGCCGACGCGGTCGCGCGTGAAAAGTCGATCGACAAGTCGATCGTCATCGCCGCCATGGCCGATGCGATCCAGAAGGCGGCGCGCTCGCGTTACGGTCAGGAGACCAACATCCGCGCCGACATCAACCCGAACACCGGTGAGATGAAGCTGCAGCGGCTGATGGAAGTGGTCGAGAAGGTCGATGACTACGCCACGCAGATCGCCATTTCGTCGGCTCGCGAGCGCAATCCCGACGCCCAGCTCGGCGACTTCATCGCCGAACAGCTGCCGCCCATGGATTTCGGCCGCATCGCTGCCCAGTCGGCCAAGCAGGTCATCGTGCAGAAGGTCCGCGAGGCCGAACGCGACCGCCAGTATGACGAGTACAAGGACCGCATCGGCGAGATCGTCAACGGTACCGTCAAGCGCGTCGAATACGGCAACGTCATCGTCGATCTCGGCCGCGGCGAAGCGATCATCCGTCGCGATGAGCTGATCCCGCGCGAGAACTACAAATATGGCGACCGCGTCCGCGCCTATGTCTACGATGTGCGCCGCGAGCAGCGCGGCCCGCAGATATTCCTGTCGCGTACCCACCCGCAGTTCATGGCCAAGCTGTTCACCATGGAAGTGCCGGAAATCTATGACGGCATCATCGAGATAAAATCGGTCGCCCGCGACCCAGGTTCGCGCGCCAAGATCGCCGTCATCTCGCGCGACAGCTCGATCGATCCGGTCGGCGCCTGCGTCGGCATGCGCGGCAGCCGCGTCCAGGCCGTCGTCGGCGAATTGCAGGGCGAGAAGATCGACATCATTCCGTGGTCGCCTTCGGCGGCGTCCTTCATCGTCAACGCGCTGCAGCCGGCGGAAGTCGCCAAAGTCGTGCTCGACGAGGATGCCGAACGCATCGAAGTCGTGGTTCCCGACGACCAGCTGTCGCTGGCCATCGGCCGCCGCGGCCAGAACGTGCGTCTGGCTTCGCAGCTGACCGGTTGGGATATCGACATCCTCACCGAGGCCGAAGAATCCGAGCGTCGCCAGAAGGAATTCGTAGAGCGTTCGTCGCTGTTCATGGAAGCCCTCGACGTCGACGAGATGGTCGGCCAGGTGCTGGCCTCCGAAGGCTTCACCAGCGTCGAGGAAGTCGCGTATGTCGATTCCGGCGAGATCGCCTCGATCGACGGTTTCGACGAGGACACCGCTTCGGAAATCCAGACCCGCGCCCGCGAATATCTGGAGAAGATCGAGGCCGAGCACGATGACAAGCGCAAGGCGCTCGGTGTTTCGGACGAGTTGCGCGAAATTCCCGGCGTCACCACCGCCATGATGGTGACGCTTGGCGAGGACGGCGTGAAGACGATCGAGGATTTCGCCGGCTATGCCGCCGACGACCTGACCGGCTGGAAGGAACGCAAGGACGGCGAGACAAAGGTCTATCCGGGCGTGCTGGCCAATCATGGCGTGACCCGCGCAGACGCCGAACAGATGGTTCTGGCCGCCCGCCTCAAGGCCGGCTGGATCACCGAAGACGAGCTTGCAGCCGAAGAAGTCTCGGCTGACGAAGCCGTTGGTGCGTGAGGTGAAACCGCATCGCACCGAACCCGCCCCTGGACGAGATGAACGATCGCACCTGCATCGTTACGCGCAAACAAGCCGAACCGGATGATCTGATCCGGTTCGTCGTCGGCCCGGATTCGGCCGTCGTTCCCGACATCAAGAGAAATCTGCCCGGCCGCGGTTGCTGGGTGAGCGCCGACCGCCTACATATCGACAAGGCTGCGGCGAAGAACCTCTTTGCCCGCGCCTTCAAGGCACAGGTGGTCGTGCCGCCCGATCTTGGCGGCATGATCGACGGGCTGCTTTCCAGGCACGCTCTGGGCATGCTTGGTCTTGCCCGTAAGGCAGGCGCAATTTCGCTTGGTGCTACCAAGGTCGAAAGTGCTGTTCGCGGCGGATTGGCGCTTTTCGTGCTCCACGCGACCGAGGCGTCCGATGACGGCGTGCGCAAGATCAGCCAGGCGCGACGGGCGACAGTCCATCTCGGCGGGCCCGCCATCCTTGCCTACAAACTTTTCTCCGAGGCCGAGTTGAGCTTGGCATTGGGGGGTACAAATGTGATACATGCTGCCGTTCTCGCGGGAGACGCGGGCAGGGCGGTCCAGAAGCGCATGGTTGCGCTCGACCGGTATCGGGGCGGTTCCCCGGACGATCTGGCAATGCTTGCGGCTGTTGCTGACGAAGATGATGCCGCAGAGGATATGGAATGAGCGATACGAAATCGGGTGACGACAATACGCTGAGTGTGACGCCGAAGAAGACCTTGACGCTGAAGCGCCCCGGTATGGAACAGGGCACTGTGCGCCAGAACTTCTCGCACGGCCGCACCAAGCAGGTCGTCGTCGAAACCAAGAAGCGCAAGTTCTCGATGCCCGGCGACAAGCCGGAGCCTGTTGCCGCCCCGGTCTTCACACCGAAGCCGGCGGTCGTGGCCGCACCCGTCGTCGTGCCGGAAGCACCGAAGGCGCCACCACCGCCACCGGCCCCGGTCGAACGCAGCGGCATGGTGCTGAACGAGCTTTCGCGCAGTGAAATGGAAGCACGCCGCAGGGCGCTCGAGGGCTCGAAGGTTCGCGAGGTCGAGGACCGCCAGCGCGCCGCCGAGGATGCCAAGCGTCGCGCCGAGGACGAAGAGCGCCGCAAGCGCGAACGCGATGAATCCGCACGCCGCCAGGCCGAGGAAGAGGCGCGGTTGCAGACCGAGGCCGAATCCCGCCGTCGGGCTGAGGAAGAGGCCCGTCGACGCGCGCCATTGGCTGCCGAACTGGCAACGGTCGATGACGAGGAAGTGGCCAAGCCGAAGCGTGTTGGTGCCGGCGCACCGGTGCGCCGTCCGGTCACGCCCGAAGTGGCGCGTCCGGCCAAGCCGACCAAGGCCGAGGAAGACCGCCGCCGCGGCAAGCTGACGCTGAATTCAGCATTGTCCGACGAAGACGCGCGAGCCCGTTCGCTGTCGTCGATGCGTCGCCGCCAGGAAAAATTCAAGCGCGCGATGCACAATGAGCCGCGCGAGAAAGTCATGCGCGAAGTGATCCTGCCAGAGACCATTACCATCCAGGAACTGGCGCAACGCATGTCCGAGCGCGCGGTCGATCTGGTCAAGTTCTTCATGAAGCAGGGCCAGATCCTGAAGCCGGGCGACGTCATCGATGCCGACACGGCCGAGCTGGTTGCTACCGAATTCGGCCACACGGTCCGCCGCGTCGCCGAGTCCGACATCGAGGAAGGCCTGTTCAACATCGCCGACAATGCCGAGGACCTGGTTTCGCGTCCGCCGGTCGTGACGATCATGGGTCACGTCGATCATGGCAAGACCTCGCTGCTCGACGCGATCCGCAACGCCAATGTCGTCTCCGGCGAAGCCGGCGGCATCACCCAGCATATCGGCGCCTACCAGGTCGAGAAGAACGGTCACAAGATCACCTTCATCGACACGCCCGGCCACGCCGCCTTCACGGCGATGCGTGCTCGTGGCGCCCAGGCGACCGACATTGCCATCCTGGTGGTTGCCGCCGACGACAGCGTCATGCCGCAGACGATCGAATCGATCAGCCATGCCAAGGCGGCCGGCGTTCCGATCATCGTGGCGATCAACAAGATCGACAAGCATGATGCCGATCCGCAGAAAGTGCGCTCCGAACTGCTGCGCCACGAGGTTTTCGTCGAATCCATGGGCGGTGAAGTTCTGGACGTCGAAGTGTCGGCGACCAAGGGCACCAATCTCGACAAGCTGCTCGAGGCGATCCTGCTGCAGGCCGAAATTCTCGACCTGAAGGCCAATCCGGATCGTACCGCCGAAGGCGTTGTCATTGAAGCCCAGCTCGACAAGGGCCGTGGCCCCGTCGCCACCGTGCTGGTGCAGACCGGCACGCTGATGCCGGGCGACATCCTCGTTGCCGGCAACGAATGGGGCCGGGTGCGTGCGCTGGTCAACGATCGTGGCGTGCAGATCAAGGAAGCGCCGCCGGCGATGCCGGTGGAAGTGCTTGGCTTGCAGGGCACACCGCAGGCCGGCGACCGCTTCGCCGTGGTCAACAACGAGGCCCGTGCCCGCGAGATCACCGAATACCGCCAGCGCCTGGCGCGCGAGAAGGCGGTTGCCAAGCATGCCGGCCAGCGCGGTTCGCTCGAGCAGATGATGTCGCAATTGCAGACAAGCGGGCTGAAGGAATTTCCGCTGGTCATCAAGGGCGACGTGCAGGGCTCGATCGAGGCGATCAACGCCGCGCTCGACAAGCTCGGCACCGACGAAGTGCGTGCGCGCATCGTCCATGCCGGCGCCGGCGCCATCACCGAAAGCGACGTGTCGCTGGCGGAGACTTCGGGTGCCGCGATCATCGGCTTCAACGTCCGCGCCAACGTCCAGGCGCGTGCCGCTGCAGCGGCGGCCGGCATCGAGATCCGCTACTACTCGATCATCTACAACCTCGTGGATGACGTGAAGGCGGCTCTGTCGGGCCTGCTGTCGCCGGAGCGTCGCGAGACCTTCATCGGCAACGCGCAGATCCTCGAGATCTTCGACATCACCAAGGTCGGCAAGATCGCCGGCTGCCGTGTCACCGAAGGCAAGGTCGAGCGTGGCGCGGGTGTGCGCCTGATCCGTGACAACGTCGTCATCCACGAAGGGACGCTGAAGACCCTGAAGCGCTTCAAGGACGAAGTTTCGGAAGTCCCCGGCGGCCAGGAGTGCGGCATGGCCTTCCAGAACTACGAAGACATGCGCGTCGGCGACGTCATCGAGTGCTTCCGCGTCGAGATGGTGACCCGGACACTCTGAGTTCGAGTGACTTGTCCATACC
>NZ_RZOM01000353.1:0-5431 GCF_003999175.1 Mesorhizobium sp. M7A.F.Ca.ET.027.03.2.1
CGCACAGACCAAGCAATTCCTCGAGGTCGGTGGAGATCAGCAGCACGGCAAGGCCACGCGCCGCCGTGTCGCGAATGCGCTGGCGCGACGCCAAAGTGTTGGCGAGATCGAGACCGTAGGTCGGCTTGTTGAAGATCACCACCTTGGCGCCTTCAGCCAGTTCCCGTGCCAGAAGCACCTTCTGGATGTTGCCGCCGGACAGCCTCGCGACAGGCGTCTTCAGGCTCGGCGTACGCACGTCATATTCGCGCACGAGCTGCGCGGCGCGCTTGTCAATCTCCGCGCGCTGCTCGACGCCGTTGCGCCAGAACGGGGCCGCACCGACCTGCTTGAGGAAGAAGTTGATCGAGACCGGGAAGGTGCCGACAGTGCCCTCGCCCAGCCGGTCGTCGGTCAGGTAGCGAAGGCCGCGCCGGCGGCGCTCGCCGACGCTTAGCGTCTCGATGGCGGCGCCGTCCAGCCGCACCGAGCCGCTGGTGGCTGTACGCTGGCCGGCCAGCGCTTCCGCCAGTTGCTTCTGGCCGTTGCCGTCGATGCCGGCAATGCCCAGGATCTCGCCTGGGCGGATGTCGAAGGAGATCGACGACAGGCCCGGCGCATTGTCCGTCGGCGCGACCGCCAGATCTGCGACCTGAAGCAGCGGGGCCGCTTCTGCTCGGGCAGTGCGGACCGGACGCTCGACGGCTTCCGGATCATCCTTCTGCTTGCCGAACATCAATTCCACGATCTCCGAGACGATCTCCTGTTCGCCCAGCGCGCGAAACCGCTCGGGCGGGATCTCGCCGACCTTGCGGCCGAGCTTCAGCACCGAGATGCGATCGCCGAAGGCAGCCGCCTCCTTGAGCTTATGGGTGATGAAGACGATCGCCAGGCCCTGCTCGACAAGGCGGCGCATCAGTGCGCCGAGTTCGTCGATGCCTTTCGGCGTCAGCATGGAGGTGGACTCGTCAAGGATGAGCAGCCGGCTGTTGCGCAGCATCGCGCGCAGAATCTCAACCTGCTGCTGCTCGCCGAGCGACAACTCCGATACCTTGGCTTGAAGCTTGACGGTGATGCCGAGCGTGCCGGTGATCTCGGCGACGCGCGCCGCCAGTTCCTCGGTCCTGGGGCGCTGCCACCACGGCCCGCCAAGCAGGAGATTTTCTGCCACCGTCAGCGTCGGCACCAGCATCATGTGCTGGAATACGGTGCCGATGCCGAGTGCCAGCGCATGGCGCGGCGAGGTGATCGGCGTCGGTTTGCCGTCGACCAGTATGCGTCCTTCGTCCGGCTGCTGCAGGCCGGACAACATGCCGATCAGTGTCGATTTTCCAGCGCCGTTCTCGCCCAGCAACACATGCACTTCGCCCGGGCGGATCGACAGGTCGACGCTGTCATTGGCAACGATGCCGGGGAACCGTTTGGTCACGCCTTCAAGCGCGACGATGTCGCGCCCTGCAACGGACGATGAAGAAAAACCGCTCATGAAAGCCCAGCACCAAAAAACAGGAATCGTCCGGAGGGGTGAACGGATCACCCCTCCGGCAGCCGACCGTGATCGCCTTACTGGGCGACGCTGGTCATCAATGCCCTGACGGCGGCCGCGTCATAGACCGGCTCAACCTTGATCTTGCCGGAAATGACGTCCTCGCGCAGCGCCTGGATTTCCGTCCAGGCATTGTCCGGGATCGCAGCGGTCTTCAGCAGCTTGACCGAGTCGTCCTTGAGGCCGATCGTATAGTGTTTGGTGCCGAACGTGTCGGCCTTCAGGTCGGCAATCATGGCCGCATAGACCGGCTCGATGTTCCACACCACCGACGACAGCAGGAAGCCCTTGTCGATCGGTGACTTGTCGCCGATGACGTCGATGAAATAGACCTTGCCGCCATCGGCTGCCTTGGTCGTCTCGACCGCCTGCAGCATGCCGAAGCTCGAACCGTTGCCTTGGCCGAAGATGATGTCGGCACCCGATGCGATCACGCTTTCGGTGACGCGCTTGCCGCCGGCCGCATCGCTGTAGGCGGCAGGGCCGATCACCGCATAGGTGATCTTGACGTCAGGATTTTCCGCCTTCACGCCTTGTGCGAACGCCGCCGACTGCGAATTCCACGATGGCGGTTCGCCCGAGACGACGATGCCGACCGACTTGGAACGCGACACCTTGGCGGCGAGACGGCCGGCCAGATAGGCACCCTCGTGGCCGCTCAGCGTGTAGTCGGCGACGAGGCCCTTCTCCAGGCCGGCTGGCGTGTCGACGATCGCCACCGGAACTTTCAGTTCCTTGGCGATTTCGGGCGCCGAGGTGTTGTAGCCGCTGGCATGCGCGATCAACAGGCTGGCGCCGTCGGAGGCAAGTTCCCGCAAGGTCGGACGAACATCGCCATAGCCGAGGCCCTGGGCCACGACCACTTCGACGCCGGCGGCCTTGCCCGCCGCCTTGGCGGCGTCGATGCCTTGCTGGTTCCAGCCATAGTCCGTGCCTTCTTCGGGCGTCAGGATGGCGATCGACTTGACCTCGCCGGCAAGCGCGCCGCTCATCAAGACACCGGTCAATATAGCTGCACTTACACTGCTCTTAAGAAGCTTAAACATGTTACCCTCTCTGTTGTTTCACCAATCAATATTCTTATTGTTATTGCGCAAAAGCGAGATAGACTGCCTAGGAAAAATTACATTATGGAGCTCAGGCAAAGTGAAGATCCGTTATGCCCTTCCGGTGATGCTGGCGTTGTCGTCCTTCGCCAACGCGGTTGAGTTGCACCATGTCACCGTCCGCACCGGCACTGACGGGCTCGACATGGTTCCGTTGACGATTTCGAATGCGGGCAGCGAAAGCCTCTCCTGCAACGCCGACTTCGCCCACTGGTATTCAGCCGGGATCGCAACGGTCGAGCCGGGCAAGAAAACCCGCGTCGAGCTCTGGTTCGATGCGAAGACCGGCACGTTCACGATCCTCAACGACAAACGCGAGAACCTGCCCGTCGAGCGGCTGTGGTGCGGTCTGGCGAGCCGCGCATATGCCACCCGCGTGCAGGTCACGCTCGACCGCACCCATGCGGCGAAAGGCGAGCGTGATGTGTCCTGCGGCATCGCGCGGGACAGCTTTGTCTGCCGGTAGGCGCTCATCGAGCTTTCCGTTCGAACACCGCGCGCCCCTTATTCTTTTGCCAGGAATGCGTCGGTGAAGACGTCGTCCGCCGACAGAGCCGCCTTGAGCACGCCCTGGTCCGTCAGCGTCTTCAGGGTCTCCTCCCACTGCGTCTTGGTCATCCAGCCGAGACCGTGTTCCTTTGTGTCAGGGCTGCTGAACGTCGATGCGATGTCGGCGTTGATCTGCGCCAGCAGCACATCCTTTTTCTCCGCATAGCCGGGCGCCGCCTTGGCGGTGATCTCGGCAGCCTCTTCCGGGTGTGCCACGACATAGTCGAAGGCCTCCCTGTATGCCCTGACGAAGCGGCGCACGACGTCCGGCTTGTCCTTGATCATCGCCTGCGAGGTGAACAGGCCCGAGCCATAGGCTTTCCACCCATGGTCCGCCCCCATCATGATGCTGAGCGAGCCGGGGCCTCCGGCCTTCGCTTCCAGTTCGGGAACCTCCGCATCGATATAGCCGACGACGGTCTGAACCCGGCCCAGCAGCAAATAGCTTTCATAGGGAGGCGAGACGCTGTTCAGCGTCATGTCTTTTTCGGTCAGGCCGTTGGCGGCCAGGAAGCCCTTGAAGAAGATGTAGGTGGAACCGGCCGGATGAATGCCGATGGTCAGTCCCTTGAGGTCGGACGGCCTGGTGAGCTTCAGCGTCTTGGCCAGCGAAATGATCCCCAGCGGCGAGTGCTGATTGACGGCCGCCAGCGCCACGACCGGGACATTCTGCGACCGTGCGACGGCAAGCGTGGGAAGATCGCCGAACCCGAAATCCGCGTTCTCATTGCCCACCAGCCGCATCGCGTCCGGCGAGCCGGATCCCTTGCGGATCTCGGCCACATCGATGTCGTTCTTGGCGAAGAAGCCCTTTTCCTTGCCGACGAAGAACATGGCGTGATTGCCGCGCACCACCCAGTCGAGCTGGACGTTGACCTTGTCGGCCGCCAGAGCCGCGCTGGAGAAGCCGAGCGCGCCGACAAAAGCTGCCAAGGTAGCTGCCTTGATAAGTGACCGTCTCAGCATGTTTTGTTCCCCTTTATGAATTTGGTTGATCGAGTGGGCCTAGGACTGGCTGAATTTCGGCGCCCACGGCACCACGATGCGTTCGAGGATTTCGGCGGCGTAGTAGAAGGCGATGCCAAGCACGGAAACGAGCAGCAGCGCTGCGAAGACCAGCGCCGTGTCGAGCTGGGTCGAAGCGAACTGGATGACGTAGCCGAGACCGTCCGACGCCCCGGCAAATTCGCCGACGATGGCGCCGATCACGCTCAACGTGGCGGCGATCTTGGTTCCGGCCATAAGGTTCGGCAGCGAGTGCGGAACGCGGATCCTGAACAGGATCTGCGTCTGGCTGGCCCCGACCGAATTCATCAGCGACAGCAGCGAGCGGTCGACCGATTGCATGCCGGCCAGCATAGAGAGCGTCACCGGGAAGAAGGCGATGACCAGGATCAGGCCGATCTTGGGCGCCAGTCCATATCCGAACCAGAGGATGAAGATCGGCGCGAGCGCGACTTTCGGCACGTTCTGGAACAGCACCACCAGCGGATAAAGGGCGCGTCCCAACCAATCGAAGCGCACGATGAGCAGCGCAATGGCGATGCCGACCACGACCGAGACCAGGAAGCCGAACAGGATCTCGCCCGCCGTCACCAGCGTCGCCTGCATCAGCGTGCCCCATTGCGCGACCAGCGACTTCGCGATCTCGGACGGAGCGGGAATAATGAAAGCGGATATGGCAAAGACCCGCACGGCCGCTTCCCACAGCACGATCGTCACCAGCAGCAGGATGACCGCAGGAAGCCAGCTGCCGGTCGCCGCACTCCAGCTGGAGGCGAGGCGCGGCTCGGAAAGGTCGGTGATGGGTTGGTCGCTCAAGACGCGCCTCCCGGTTGATGACTGGAGCGCAGCATCGTTCGCAACTGGACCACCAGCCTGACGAACTCCGGATCTTCGGTGACCGACAGGTCGCGCGGATAAGGCAGCGCAATGTCGAGGCTCTCGGTGATCCGCCCGGGCTTGATCCCCAGCACGTGAACATGGCGCGACAGATGGATGGCCTCGTCGATGGAATGGGTGACGAGCACGATCGTCTTGCCGGTCCGCTGCCAGATCTCCAGCAGCGACTGGCCCATCGAATCGCGGGTGATGGCATCGAGCGCGCCGAACGGTTCGTCCATCAGCAGGACTGCGGGATCGAGCGCCAGGGCCCGTGCAATGGCGACCCGCTGCCGCATGCCGCCCGACAGCTCGTTTGGCCGCTTGTGGGCGCTGTCGCCAAGCCCGACCAGTTCCAGCATCTCCTGCC
>NZ_RZOM01000354.1:0-5422 GCF_003999175.1 Mesorhizobium sp. M7A.F.Ca.ET.027.03.2.1
ACCTCCGTCTGTGAGCATGGCGGCAGCGTCTACGCCGCATCGCGCGGCTCCGGCACGCTGCTGCGCCTGCCCGGCACGACATCCGGTGGAGCCCGGCATGGCTGATCCCCACGCGACCGAGATCGTCCGGTTCCGCAAGGCCACCAAGGCGTTCGCCGGCAATGCGGCGGTGCGCGACGTCGATTTCACGCTGCGGCAAGGCGAGGTCCATGCGCTGCTCGGCGAGAACGGTGCGGGGAAGTCGACGTTGACCAAGGTGCTGGCCGGCCTCTACCCGCTGACGTCGGGCGAGATGCTGATTGACGGCAAACCGGTTGGCTTTTCCTCGCCCGCCGATGCCATGAAGCACGGCATCGCCATGGTGTTCCAGGAAACCAATCTCATCCCGTCGATGAATGTCGCCCAGAACATCTTCCTCGGCGAGGAGAGCTTCTTCAACCGGTTGCGCGGCATCAACATCAAGGCGCAGCAGCATCTGCAGCGGCTGAACTTCCATGTCGAGCCGACCGCGCTGGTGTCGACGCTCGGCGCCGCCAAGAAGCAGATGGTCGAGATCGCCCGCGCGGTTCACCACAAGGCCCGCATCTTCATCTTCGACGAGCCGACGGCGACGCTGACGCCGGAGGAAAAGCAGCACTTCTTCGCCCTGGTCGAGCGGCTGAAAGGCGAGGGCGCTTCCATCATCTTCATTTCACACGCGCTGGAAGAAGCGCTGTCGATCGCCGACCGCATCAGCGTGCTGCGCGACGGCGCGCTGATCGTCACCGACGATGCGCGCAATCTCACCCGCGAGAAAATCGTCCAGGCGATGGTTGGCCGGCAACTGACCGATACGCTCTATGGCGACGATGCCGCCAAACACGTCGCGCGCCGACCGGGCGAAAAGGTGCTGGCGCTCGAGAACGTCTCGATGGGTAAGGCGGTGCGCAGCGCCACGCTGTCGGTCTTTGCCGGCCAGGTGACCGGGCTGTTCGGCCTGGTCGGTGCCGGCCGCACCGAAATGATGAAGATCGCGGCGGGCGTTTTGAAGCGTGACTTCTTCCATGGTGGCCGCATCACGCTGCGCGGTGAGGTGGTGCACTTCCGCGTGCCACGGCAGGCCGTGCGGCGCGGCGTCGCCTATATCACAGAGGACCGCAAGCTCGACGGCCTATTCGACACGATGGGCATCGCCCAGAACGTATTCCTCGGCAAGCTGGCCAAGGGCTCCAATCCGGTCTCCGTAATCCGCCTTGGCGAAGCGCGCCGGCAATCGGCCGAATGGATCGAGACGATGAAGGTCCGCACGATCGGCGCCAATGCTCGGGTGGTCGAGCTTTCCGGCGGCAATCAGCAGAAAGTGGTCATCGCCAAATCGCTAATCCAGGCGCCGTCGCTGATCATCTTCGACGAGCCGACGCGCGGCGTCGATGTCGGCGCCATCGCCGAGATCCATCAGATTATCGAGCGGCTTGCCGATGCGGGCGCGGCCGTCGTCGTTATCTCGTCCTATCTGCCTGAAATCCTCAATCTGTCGGACCGCATACTGGTGGCGCGCCAGGGCCGTATCGTCGAGGAGATGACCATCGACGAGGCCTCCGAAGAAAAGATCATGTATGCCGCCGTCCATTGAATCGCCCGGTGGGGATCGGCAGGCCACGATCGTCGAAGTCGGTCCGCGCGACGGCCTGCAGAACGAAAAGCGGCTGGTCTCGACCGGGCAGAAGCTGCGCCTGATCGGCATGCTGGCCGATTGCGGCTTCGCCCGCATCGAGGCGACGGCTTTCGTCTCGCCGAAATGGGTGCCGCAGATGGCCGATCATGATGAGGTCATGCGGCGCGCCGTGCGGCGTCCGGGGCTTACGCTGTCCGCGCTGGTGCCCAACGAGCAAGGTGCGCGGGCCGCGATCGCGGCCGGCGCGCAGGAACTCGCGGTCTTCAGCAGCGCCTCCGAGACGTTTTCGAAACGAAACACCAATTGTACCATCGAGGAAGGGCTGGCTCGTTTTGTGCCAGTGATCGCGCGGGCCGCCGAGCATTCCTTGCCGGTGCGGGGCTATGTCTCCTGTGCCGTCGATTGTCCCTATGAAGGCCCGATCGAACCCGGCGCGGCCGCGAGAGTCGTCGCGCGCCTGCGCGATCTCGGCTGCGCCGAAATCGCCGTTGCCGACACGATCGGCAGGGCGACACCCGAGCGCGTGCATGCCATGGTGCTGGCAACCCTCGAAGAAGCAGAGGCTGCGCGGCTGGCCGGGCATTTCCACGACACCGGCGGCCTGGCGCTCGCCAACGTCGATACCGCCTGGGACCTCGGGCTCAGGGTGTTCGATGCCGCTGCCGGCGGGCTAGGCGGCTGTCCCTACGCGCCCGGTGCGGCCGGCAATCTTCGCAGCGGCGCGCTGGTGGCGCACCTTGCGTCGAAAGGGATTTCCACCGGCATAAATCGCGAATTGCTGGCCGGTATCGAAACCATGCTTACCGAGGGTAAGTTTTTCGCCGAGCCATAAAACCACGACAACCCCGCAGCAAGTTTGCCTGAAATCAGTGCCGTCCCGATCTTCGGGGCTGGCGTCTCGGAAAATGCGACACGAGCTATTATTGCTGCCTTGGCTGCCCGCTCGGCTTAGCAAAATTTGACGAGGCATCGAATTTTTGGCGCGCGTGCCGCCCTTGTTGCGAACGTCAGTACCAATGCCCCGATCGCCTTCACACCGAATGGAGAGTGTCGGCGATCGTTGCCATCAGGTTCTGCATGTCGATCCGCATCGACTGATTGATCGCTTTCGGCCAGGTCGACAGCTTCACGCCGACGAAATCGCGCTGGTGATCGATGTCGATTATCTGCCATCCGAGCAGCTACTCTGAATGCAATGGGCGAGCCTCCAAGTTTAAGGTTTTCTATTGGGTGGTTCTCAGAGGGATGGAGCCGGACATTCACTTCCGTCGAGAACCTATCGCGAACTACAGGTTCAAAGCGCAACATCTCTTCGCGCGATGACCGGCCTCTCAAGCACCGACCTATCGCTGATCCGCTGCAGCACTCTTTGCGGCCATAGCCGATCCGTTGTAGGCGTGCATCTGCGCCAGCTTCGCCATGCGCTGGGCGGCTTCTGCGAGCGCCGAGCAATGCTGCTTGAAGTTTTGCTCTATGATCTGACCGTAGGGTCCCGTAAGTCCCACCGCGTACATCACCTCACCGCTCGTCGGCCTTATCGGAAATGCAATCGAGCCCAGGCCCGGAACATGCTCGGCCAGGTCCATGGCATAGCCCTGCTGCCGAACCTCCGCCAATTCCCTGGTCAACTCCGCGATCTTCGTTTTAGTCCGATCGGTATAGCTGCGCAGCTCGGTCGCCAAGATCCTGTTCACGGTCTCCTGCGGATGAAACGCAAGGATCGCCTTGGCCGAAGCGGTCGCATTTACAGGCATGGCCATACCCGGCATGACATAGGTCCGGACCGGAGTATCGGGCGCGACGCAGGTGACCGAGCGCACCTCGGTACCGTCGAACTTCGACAGGAACGCCGACTGGCCGGTGCGGTCGGCCAAATCCTGAAGCGGTCGCTGCGCGAGCGTCGTCAGCCAGCCGCTATCCGGAGACATCTGTAGCAGCTGCAGCAAGCGATCGCCGAGGCGGTATGTCCGATTGCGAACGCTCTCGGCGGTGATCATCCCGCTTTCGATCAAGGCATGCAGCAGCCTGTTGATCGTGGTTTTGGGCAGTCCAAGCGTCGTTTCGAGCTCGATCGCCGTCAAGCCATGCTCGAACGGCGCGACCGTTTCCATGATCGAGATGTAGCGCTCGAGGGGACTGTCCTTGGCGCTCGGCTTCTTCGATTTCGTATTCAAGGGCACCTACGCCGATCTGACAATTGCGACTGCAAGAAGGTTATCGTTCAAAACAGACATGAGGGGCAAGGTCGGTCTCTCGTTATCCCGCCGCGCGTCGAGTCCGAGGGGCTCCGTAGAATAGCCGAACGGCCGCACGCCCTCGGCTGTCGGGCTCCGCCAGGTAACCCGAACCCGAAATCCCCTCACGAATAATACCGAAATTCGGTATTATTTCCGTTTTATGGTCCCCTCGATTGACTCGCAAGCCAAAGCCTGATTATCGGGATAAATACCGATTTTCGGAGGAACTTGAAATGGCTGAACTCCCGCGTGTGACCTACTCGAACATCGGGGTGGATTTTTCCCCTGTTCACGCTCACCTCGATGCAATGATCCCGGATTTCGAGAAGAACACACTGGGTCGCGAGTGGTCGACGCCGTTTGCGACTGGCGCTCGGAAAGAGATCCTGAGCCCTATCGACAAGAAGATCTCTCTCGGCAAGTTCCCGGTTTCAACCCAGACGTCAAGTCCGCGATCCAGGCAGCCCGGGCCGGCGCGAAGACCGGGAACCGTTCGACGCTGGACGATCGCCTTGCATTCGGCGCCCGCTGGCGAGAGGCACTGGCGGAGCGGAAATATGACCTCGGTTTGGCGGCGCTCTACGAGATCGGAAAGTCCCGCATCGAGGCAGTCGGCGAAGCCGAGGAATGCCTCGACATGGTCGAGTACTACGCATCGGAGATGAAGGCGAACAACGGGTTCGTCCGGCCCATGAACGTGTTGGTCGAAAACGAGACTGCTACGAGCGCCATGAAACCCTATGGCGTCTTCGCGGTCATCGCTCCTTTCAACTTTCCGCTCGCCTTGTCGATCGGCATGGTCACGGGTGCGCTGTTGACAGGCAGTGCGGTGGTCTACAAGCCGTCGCCGGGTTGCGCGCTGACCGGACTGCTGATTGCCGAAACGCTTCGCAAAGCGGGCTTGCCCGAAGGTGTTTTCAACATCGTGCTTGGCGATGGAGAGGTGGGGCGCCTTCTTGCCACCGACAACGGCATCGACGGCGTTGCATTCACCGGCTCCCATAAGACCGGCATGAGCATCTTCCGTCATATGGCAACGCTGCCCCACATGAAGCCCGTCATCGCCGAAATGGGTGGCAAGAACCCCGCCTACGTGACGAGCAAGGCCGACCTCGACCGCGCGGCGCAGGGGGTGGCGCGCTCCGCTTTCGGCCTGCAAGGCCAGAAGTGCTCCGCATGCTCGGTCGTGTATGTCGACGAGAAGGTCAAGGCGGAATTTATCGGGAAACTGGTAGCGTTCGCTGGAAAGCTGGTGGTCGGAGATCCTCGTAAGGCCGAGACCTTTATGGGCCCTGTCTATGGCGACGCCACAGTCGGCCGTTTCCAGGCAGCGCTGTCGGAAGTCGAGGGCAAAGGCAAGGTGCATTTTGGGGGCGCCGCCCTGGGCCAGGGCTTTGCGACCAACTACGTCCTGCCGACGGTCGTCGAACTTGATGGTCCGGGCCGGCTGACCCGCGACGAACTCTTCATGCCTTTCGTGGTCGTCCGCGGTTTTGATAGTCTCGATGCCGCGATCGAAGAGGGCAACGAC
>NZ_RZOM01000355.1:0-5418 GCF_003999175.1 Mesorhizobium sp. M7A.F.Ca.ET.027.03.2.1
GCTGAAGACGACCATCGCGCGGCCGGGCAGGGTGCCTGCTGCCCGCGAAGCGGAGACGCGGCCGTGAAGTTAGCGTTTCCGAGCCATCTGGTTCGACGCCTCGTGCTGATGATCGGCGGCGAGGCGATGCAGAGCGGCTTTCATTTTGCCCTCAACATCATGCTGTTGCACATGCTGTCGGCGCAGGGCTACGGCCTCTTCGCCATCGGCATGGTGATGGGCGGTGTCGGCCTGTCCTATATCAGGTCACTCACCGCCGTTCCCGCCAGCATCTGGATGAGCAAGAGCACCAACAGCGCCGGCGTCGATACCTATGACGTGGCGTTCGGAACGGCGGCGCTGATCGTGGCGTTGCTGATGGCCGTCGGCACGGCAGTCCTGATGCATGTCCTTGGCGATCCAAGCGGAATTGCCGCCGGCTGCTTCGTCGGTGCCTGGTCGTTGCGCAGCCATATGCGCACGGCTTTCTTCGCACGGCGCCAGCAGGTTGTCGTCTCCATCAGCGATGGCGCGTTTACAGTCGCCGGCTGTGTCCTGACCGGGCTGTCGATCTGGTTGGTCCAAGACCCGCTGCAGACCGTGTTCTATGCACTAGCCGCGGCAAATGTATTCGGCATTTTCGTCCTGGTCCGGCTGGCGCGGCGCTCGCTTCGCATCAGCTTCCGCATGCCGACGCGGCGACGCTATGTCAGACTGTGGCCCCAGCTGCGCTGGTCGGCATTCAGCGCGACCACCACCAACATCCAGGGTCAATGTCTGGCGCTGCTGGTCGCCGGCATTGCCGGTCCTGCCGCCTACGCACCGCTGGCGGCGGTTCTGGTGCTGTTTGCCCCGCTGCGCATCATCAGCCTTGCTTTCGTCAACATGACGCAGCCGGATCTCGCCAGGCTGATGCGGAACAATGAAACAGGCCGTGTCTGGACGCAGGCCAAGATCTGGGCGCTCGTCATGGGGTTTGGCGGCCTTGCATATGGATGCGCCATCATGTTCGTCCTGCCGATGATAAAATCCCAGGCTCTCCAGGACGCTTCGACCTGGTTCATCGGACTTTTCGTGATCGCGAATTTTGTCCCGATCATGCTCTATATCATGCCCCGTATCGTGCTTGAGATACTCGGCGATTTTCGGATCGTCGCGTTCACCACGACGGGCGGCGCGGTCGTCGGGCTGGCACTGATCGCGGCCCTGCTGGCAATCGCGTCTCCGCCGTGGGCGTTGTTGGGTTCCGCCGTCTCGGAGATGTTCGTGCTCGTGGCATCATGGTATTTCGCGCATCACCGCATGTGGAATATCGAGCATCCCGACGAGGCGCGCGACAGCCGGTTGGGCGCGTGGCGGCGCACGCTGTCGTTCGCCACGGCAAAGCGATAGGAAAAAATATGGCAGTCCAGGCGGTGCAAATTGCTGCGGCGACCGGCTCGCCCGATGGCCAGTCCTCCCATCCGGCCACCGTCGTCGCCAACGATGCATACACGGCGCGGCTCCACACCAGCCTGGAAGCGGTGAGGCCGCTCTGGCTGCGCCTCCAGGCGGACGGTGTGTGCACCGCCCACCAGAATTATGCCTGGGCCGAGGGGATCGTAGCGCGGCTGATGCCGGAAGGTGCCGAACTGCTCATCGTGGAGGTAAACGACGCCGTGACGGGCGTGCCGCGAATGCTGGTGCCGTTGATACGGCGACCGGCTTTCCGCCATCGGGTGATCGAGTGGCTGAGCTGTGGCGTTTGCGACTATGCGGCACCGTTGCTGGCCGATGCGAGCCCGTGGACGACGCAGTCGGCGCAGGCCGCGTGGGCCGCGGTGCGTTCCGTGCTGCCGCCGGCGGACCGTATCCAGATCAGGGGAATTCCGCAATCGATCAGCGGTGTCGCCAATCCGCTGGCCTTGTTGGCGGCCACGCGCGATTCCCTGCATACCAGCTTCGGCCTCACCATCGACGGCGATCCGGAGACCGTCCTCAAGCGACTATGCCGGCCATCCTTCGTCAAGGCTTTCAACAAGGACTGGCGTCGCCTCGAACGGCTTGGCGGCGTGGAACTGGTCGAAGCCAACACGCCGGCCCTGGTGGAGGTCATCTTCGCCGGCCTGGTCCGGATGCGGCTCAGCCGCTTTCGCGAACTGGGCCGCTTCGACCTGCTGACGCAGGCGGCGGTTGTCGATTTCTATCGAAACGCTGCTCTCGAGGGCCTGTCGGATGGGTCGGTGCGGCTCTTCGGGTTGCGTGTGGGTGAAGCTCTTATCGCGGTCCAATACCTGCTGATCCATCAAGTCACCGTTCATGCTCTGCTGATCTCAATCGATCAGGGCGCGGTGCCCAATGTCTCGCCGGGACTTCTGATCATGGGCAAGTTGATGAGCTGGGCGCGCGGGCGCGATTTCAATTATTTCGACCTGTCGGTAGGCAACCAGAGTTATAAGGAACATATGGGTGCCTTGGGTTCGGGTCTGCGCGAGCTTTGCCACGGGATTACGGTGCGAGGCAGCGCCGTGAGCGCAGCCATCGAGATCCGCAACCGGGCCGAGGTGTTCGTGCGCTCCAAACCTCGGCTGCTGAAGAGGCTCCAGGGACTGATGCGGGGTTTGCGGCGCCTGCGCGGGGGATCAGAATGACGGGAGAAGCATGTGGCAAGCTACGCGGCGGGAACGACTCCGATAAAGGATTTGCCCGGTGGGCCGGTTTCCCCTGCTGTCGCCAACGTTGATGCAACCGCGCACTTCACGGCTCGGCTGCACACCAGCTTCGACACCGTAAGGCTGCTATGGCTGCTCCTTGAAGCTCACGGCGTCTGCACTGCCCACCAGCATTATGCCTGGGTCGAAGGAATCGCCGCACGGCTGATGCCCAAAGAAGCGGATCTGGTCCTCGTCGAGGTGAGTGACGCCGTGACCGGCGCGCCGGCCATGCTGCTGCCGCTGATGCGGCGGCGGGCTCTCGGCCACCACGTGATCGAATGGCTGAGCTGTCGCGTGTGCGACTACTCAGTGCCGCTGCTGGCGGATGGGAGAGCGTGGACCAGGCAGAGTGCCGACGCCATGTGGGCGGCGGTCCGTGCCGTGCTGCCACCGGCGGATCGCATCCATATCGCGGGAATTCCGCAGCAGGTCCACGGCGTGGCCAATCCGCTGGCATTGCTTTCGGTGGCGCGGGACTCCATCCAGGTCAGCTCCGGCCTCGTCCTGCATGGTGATCCGGAGACGCTCATCAAGCGGATCTGCAAGCCGTCCTTCGCCAAGGCCTTCCGCAAGCATTGTCGCGGCTTCGAACAGCTTGGTGGCCTCGCTCTGATCGAGGCCGACACGCCTGATCTGGCCGAGGAGCTCCTGGATGCGCTGTTGGAACTGCGGCTCAAGCGTTTCCGTGAGCTCGGGCGTTTCGACCTCCTGACTGAGGCGCCGGTCGTCGATTTCTACCGCGCCGCGGCGCTGCGAGGCCTGTCCAATGGATCGGTGCGGCTCTTCGGACTACGCGTCGGTGAAGCCTGGCTCGCCTCCATCTATGTGCTGGTCAGAAAAGGCACACTTCACGCCCTCCTGCTCGGCATCGACCAGAATGCGGTCGCCAATGTCTCACCCGGCCTGACGACGATGGGCAAGCTGATGATGTGGGGATGCGAGCGGGGCTTCGACTATTTCGACCTGTCGGTCGGCGGCCAGGGCTACAAGCAACATATCGGCGCCTCGAGCTCTTTACTGGCCGAGATTTGCGAACCGGTGACGGTGCGGGGCAGGGCTGCGAACGCAGCCATTTTGCTGCGCAGCCAGGTCGAAGGCATGACGCGGTCGCGTCCCCGGCTGCTCAAGGCCGTCCAGGGCCTGACGCGCCGCTTGCGGCGATTGAAGGACTGAGGACGAGCGTTTGCCGGTCCTGCGATGCAGAGCACCAAGGCCGGCAGGCAAGCTTGTTGACAGGGTCGGTTAACTCTATATCTGAAAGCGCGGCTTGACGTTCAGAAATGAGTGTCCTCGGCAGATTTTTTTAAGTTAGCGTTTTCGGCAGATCATCTCGATGGATGCAAGTTTAGGAGATGGGATTCGTTCCATCCTCATTATCCAAACGAAGTACATTGGAGATGTCGTTCTGACATCTGCTTTGGTTCGCAATCTACGTCTTTCTTATCCACAAGCATCGGTGACCATGCTTTGTGCGCCGGGTCTCAAGGAGTTCATCGTCGCGCAAGGGATCGCCGATGTTGCCGTTGGCTTTGAATCCCGTGGCAGAGGAAGGACTCTGCGCAAGCGTTTGAGCGACTATCGTGGCGTCATCTCTGATTTGCGGCATCGAAGATTTGATCTTAGCATCGACCTTACCGATTCAAAAACCTCGCGGATCATGCATCGTTTGATCGGCGCTCCACTTCGCGTCGGCTTCGATCCTTCCGAGCATCCGATGAAGTTCTGGGAAATCCAGCTTGCAAACGTTCTCGCCGCGACCTTCGGACATGGCGGACCGCATTATCTCTACAGGAACCTGTCTCCACTCCGCGCCCTTGGGCTGGATTGTGAGGACCCAACACCTCGGCTGCAGCCGACCAGTACTGCCCAGGAAGAGTGTGCCAGGCTTCTTGCGGAAAACGCTTTGGCGAAGAAGTCTTACGTGGCCGTGCATGCCGGCGCGAGGTTCGAAGGCCGTTGTTGGCCGCCGCAACATTTTGCTGCGGTCATCGACGAAGTATACGCCAAAACCGGGCTGCGATCCCTCCTTGTTGGCGGGCCGGATGAAGGGCTTGCCGCGCAAAGGATCCTTGAAGTGGCAGCATCGCCGGTCGCAAGTGTCGTCGGAAAAGCCTCGCTTGAGGTCCTGACGGCATTGTTGGCCGAAGCGTCGATCTTTCTTGGCAATGAGAGCGGCCCGATGCACATCGCGGCATCTGTCGGAACTCCAGCGGTGGGGCTGTACGGACTGACGTCGCCTGAGCAATGGGGCCCGTTCGGTGTTCCCAACCGGACGCTCCAGCCGCCCATGCCTTGCCCATGCATCGCTCCAGGTGTGTGTAAAGAAAACAACGCCGGTGGGGTCTATTGCGTCCAGCGGCTCCAGGTTGCCGACGTTGCGGCGGTGACACTCGATCTCATCGGCACGGAAGTTCAAAAATCTGCTCATTCGGGCATGCCGGCCGCGTAGCAGGGCGGCAGCGACGGGCGATTGTTTGGCGGCGCGCTTCACGTCTTGATTCAGGCCGAGGCTCAAACATCTTCAAAAGATTGGCAAATTTGACCGGGCCGCATCCTGCGCTGTCCGCGAAATTGACAGGACGGCGCGTCTCCGCCATCCTTGACCCCAGTCGTCAGGCTGCCGGCAGCGGCCGCGTTGTGTGTCTGGGGCGACCGAGGGCAGTGTCATGTTCAGTCCCGTCACAGGTCAGAATTCCAAGCGCGCCGCGGTGCGCAAGGCGCTCGATCGTCACAAGGTCTACATCAC
>NZ_RZOM01000356.1:0-5412 GCF_003999175.1 Mesorhizobium sp. M7A.F.Ca.ET.027.03.2.1
GCGTCACCGCTGTCGGCGGCCGCCCGCATGCCGAGACCGAGGCCCTGGCCGAGGCCGGCGAGCTCGCGCGCGGCGCCACCGCTTACGTCACGCTGGAGCCTTGCGCCCATCACGGCCGCACGCCGCCTTGCGCCAATGCGCTGGTCAATGCCGGCGTCGTGCGCGTCGTCGGTGCCGCCAGCGATCCCGATTCGCGCGTGTCCGGCAAGGGCTACGCGATCCTGCTTGCCGCCGGTGTCGAGGTGGTCGAGAAGGTGTTGGCCGAGCAAGCCTCCGAGCAGATGGCCGGCTATTTGATCCGATCATTAAGAAAACGCCCAGAAGTGATTCTCAAGCTTGCGCTTTCCAGCGACGGAAAGATCGGCAGGGAAGGCGGTGGGCAGGTGTCGATCACCGGAGATATCGCGCGCCGCGAAGTGTATCTGATGCGGGCCGAGGCGGATGGCATACTGGTTGGTATCGGCACGGCCCTTGAGGACGATCCGGCCCTGACGGTGCGTTTGCCGGGGCTGGAGAACCGTTCGCCTGCCCGCATCGTGCTCGACCGCCAGATCCGGTTGCCGGAGGCCTCGAAGCTGGTTTCGGGCGTCGACCGGGTGCCGCTCTATGTCGCCGCCTGCCTGGAGGCCGATCCGCTGCGGCGCGCAGCACTCGAACGCGCCGGTGTGCGCTTCATCGGCACCGAGACGCACGAGGGCGGCGTAGCCTTGCCGGAACTGCTCGAGGATCTGGCCGCGCTCGGCATGGGCAGCGTGCTGGTCGAGGGCGGCGCCAGGGTGGCGAGCGCCTTCCTGGCCGATGGGCTGGTCGACCGTATTGTGCTGTTCCAGGGGCCGGAAGCGATCGGCGACGACGGCATTGCATCGCCTGTTGACGCTGACCATATCCCGGCAGGATTTCGCAAGCTGCGCGAGATGCGTTTCGGCGAAGACAGCTACGCCGAGTGGACAAGAGACTTTTAGGGATCAACACCGATGTTTACCGGAATTGTCACTGATGTCGGCACTGTCGCTTCCGTCAAGCCGCTCAGGGAAGGGGTGGGGCTGCGCATCGACACAGCCTATGACCCGCAGAACATCGCCATCGGCGCCTCGATCTCCTGCGGCGGCGTCTGCCTGACGGTGACGGCCTTGCCCGACAGCGGCTCGAATGCGCGCTGGTTCGAGGTCGAGGCCTGGGAAGAGGCGCTCAGGCTGACGACGGCCTCGGGCTGGAAATCCGGCACCAAGATCAATCTGGAGCGGGCGCTGAAGATCGGCGACGAACTCGGCGGCCACATCGTTTCGGGCCATGTCGACGGCATGGCCGAAATCGTCGAGCGCAAGGATGAGGGCGACGCCGTGCGCTTCACGTTGGAGGCGCCGCGCGACCTGGCGAAGTTCATCGCGCCCAAGGGTTCGGTTGCTCTCGACGGCACCTCGCTCACCGTCAACAAGGTCGAAGGCGCGCGCTTCGACGTGCTTTTGATCCACCATTCGCTGACCGTGACCACTTGGGGTGAGCGCAAGGTCGGTGACCGCGTCAATCTCGAGATCGACACCATGGCCCGCTACGCGGCGCGGCTGGTGGAGGCGACGAAAGAGGGGCTTTGATGGTCAGGAATAGACGGATCTCGGCTGTACCGGAAGGGGAATACCGGCGACGGACGCTCGAGGCCCTGGCCGATGTGGACGCTGGTCGTGTGATTGATCATCAGGCCGGGCTGGCTTGGGTTGAGAGCCTCGACGGCCATCTCAAAAACGAGGTTGGTGAACCTGAATAGGTCGGCAAACCGGGCGGCGCAACATCTTCGCTTGCGATGAACCCGGCTTCGGCCTAAGTCACCGGCAACTCCCCGGAGACTTTTATGGCTGGTACATCCCAACACGGCAAAGCCTTCATTCGTCCGAAGGCGAAGGCGCATCTGCTCATTGTCGAAGCGCGCTTTCACGACGACCTTGCCGACGCGCTGCTCGATGGCGCGACAAGCGCGCTTGATGAAGCGGGCGCGACTTATGATGTCGTCACCGTTCCAGGTTCGCTCGAGATCCCCGCGGTGATCACCTTTGCACTGGACGGCGCAACGGAAGGCGGCACACATTATGACGGCTTTGTCGCGCTCGGCACCGTCGTCCGCGGCGACACCTATCATTTCGACATTGTCGCCAATGAGTCCAGCCGCGCGCTCATGGATTTGAGCGTGCAGGACTCGGTCTGCATCGGCAACGGCATCCTCACCACCGAGAATGACGCCCAGGCCTGGACTCGCGCCAAGCGCTCGGAAGGCGACAAGGGCGGCTTTGCCGCGCGTGCGGCGCTGACCATGATTGCCCTCAAGGAACAATTGGGAGCGCGATCGTGAGCGAACCCGCTTCGCCCGGCCAGCCCACGGTGCGCCACGCCAACAAGCGCGGCGCTGCCCGTCTGGCCGCCGTGCAGGCGCTCTATCAGATGGATGTCGCCGGCAGCGGTGTCTTCGAGATCACCGCCGAATATGAGGCCTTTCGTCTCGGCAAGGAAGTCGACGGCGCGCTCTATCGCGAGGCCGATGCGCAATGGTTTCGCGCCATCCTGGCGGGTGTCGTCGAGAACCAGAAGACCATCGATCCGATCATCCGCCAGGCGCTGACCGAGGACTGGCCCTTGTCGCGGCTGGATTCGACGCTGCGCGCCATCCTGCGCGCCGGCGTCTACGAACTGATGAAGCGCGAGGATGTCCCCGTCGCCGTCATCGTCTCCGAATATGTCGACATCGCCAAGGCCTTCTACGAGGAAGACGAGCCGAAGCTGGTCAATGCCGTGCTCGACCGTGTGTCTCGCCGGGTGCGTGGCGAGGGGCGCGGCAAGGACGCATCATGACGGCGATCGCCCTCGAGACCGGTCAGGAGGCGCGCCGCACCGCGCTGATCCTCGCCGCCTCGCAGGCGATCATCGGCTCGGCGGCCCCCATCGCCATCTCCGTGGGCGCGCTGGCCGGGCAATATCTGCTTGGTCCCGACAAGTCATTGGCGACAGCGCCGATCACCGGCTTCAACATCGGCGTGGCGCTCGGCGCGCTGCCTGCAGCGGCCATCGTCCGCAGCATGGGCCAGCGAAGCGGCTTCATGACCGGCACGATCGTCACGGCGCTTGGTGGCCTGATCGCCTCCTTGGCGCTTTTTCAGGGCGGCTTCTGGCTGTTTGCCTTCGGCTTGCTCACGATCGGTGTCGGCGGCGCCTTCGTCCAGCAGTTCCGCTTTGCCGCCGCCGACAACGCACCGCCTGAATTCAAGGCGCGCGCCATCTCCTTCGTGCTGGCCGGCGGCGTCGTCACCGCCATCCTCGGGCCGCAGATCGTCATCTTCACCCGCGAATTGCTTGCGCCGGTCATGTTTGCCGGTTCGTTCATCTCCATCCTGCCGCTGGCCGCCGTCGGCGCCATCATCCTGTCGTTCCTGCGGCTGCCGGCGAAAGCATCCGGCAAGGTGGAGATCGCCGACAGCGACGCCAGACCACTGGCTGAAATCATCACGCAGCCGCGTTTCGTCGCCGCGCTTTTCTGCGCGGTCGGCAGCTATGCGCTGATGAGCTTCGTCATGACGGGCGCACCGCTGGCCATGGTCGGTTGCGGCCTTTCGGAAAACGACGCGACGCTCGGCATCTCCTGGCACGTCATGGCGATGTTCGCGCCAAGCTTCTTCACCGGCTCGCTGATCCATCGCTTCGGCGCCGAACGCATTGTGGCCACCGGCCTGATCCTGCTCATCGGCTGCGCCATTGTCGCTCTGTCCGGCCTGGCGCTGTGGCAGTTCTGGACGTCGCTGATCCTGCTGGGCCTTGGCTGGAACTTCGGCTTCATCGGCGCGACCGCGATGGTTGCCGCCACCTACCGGCCGTCGGAAAAGGGCAAGGTGCAAGGCTTCCACGACTTCGTCCTGTTCGGCTCCGTCGCCTGCGCCTCGCTGATGTCGGGCATGGTCTACAACGCCTGGGGCTGGGAGATGCTGAACTGGATAGTCTTTCCGGTCACCGTCCTGTGCTTCGTGGCGCTCGGCGCGCTCAAGCTGACGAGCTTGCGCAAAGCTGAAGCCTGATCCATCCGCCGTTTCACCTGACACGGCGCTGTCAGCACGATGTCGGCCGAATTTACCGCTTCGGAACAAAAATATTGCGTCTGTACCTACTGTTATGAAACCGTGTGCCCCGACTGGCCGTTGAAGCCATGCTCATATGCGGTCACCGCGTTTCGGTTCATAGCAAGGGGTTTCACAATGTTTTCAGTCAAGTTTCTGGCCGGCGCGGCATTGGCGCTCGGCATCACGGTGGCTTCCGCCAATGCTCAGGTGGTTGTCTCTTCCAAGATCGACACAGAGGGCGGCGTGCTCGGTAACATCATCCAGCTCGTGCTCAACGCCAACAACATCAAGACATCGGACCGTATCCAGCTCGGTGGCACGCCGGTGGTGCGCAAGGCGATCACCGCCGGCGAGATCGACATCTATCCCGAATATACCGGCAACGCCGCTTTCTTCTTCGAAAAGGCCGACGACCCGGTCTGGAAAGACGCCGCCAAGGCCTATGAAACGGCCAAGAAGCTCGACTACGACGCCAACAAGATCGTCTGGCTGTCGCCGTCGCCCGCCAACAACACCTGGGCGATCGCGCTGCGCAAGGAAGTCGTCGAAACCAACAAGCTCGCCACGCTCACCGATTTCGGCAAATATGTCGCGGGCGGCGGACAGGTGGTGCTGGCGGCTTCCGCCGAGTTCGTCAATTCGGCGGCTGCACTGCCGGCCTTCCAGACCACCTATGGCTTCACGCTGAAGCCGGACCAGCTGATCACGCTCTCGGGCGGCGACACGGCGGCAACCATTGCCGCGGCCGCCAACCAGACCAACGGCGCCAATGCGGCCATGGTCTACGGCACCGATGGCGGCATCGCACCGTCCGGGCTCGTCGTGCTCGACGACGACAAGGGCGTGCAGCCGGTCTACCAGCCGGCGCCGATCATCCGCGAAGCGGTGCTGAAGGAGCATCCCGAGATCGAGACGCTGCTGAAGCCGGTCTTCGCCAAGCTCGACCTCGTCACGCTGCAGGAGCTGAACGGTCGCGTGCAGGTCGGCGGCGAGCCGGTCAAGGGCGTCGCCGAGGACTTCCTGAAGAAGAACGGCTTCCTGAAGTAGGAGGATTCCGGCGCGTCGCTTTCGTGGCGCGCCGGATCGACTGACGGGGCAGAGCGTGAACAGCCGCTTCGACAAGCTCGGCGTGGTCATCGCCGCGATATCAGCATATGCGGCCTTCGCCGCCCCCTTTGCCACGTTCCGTGCCAACCGCATCGTCCCCGGCCAGGCGCGCTCGATTCTCGATGCGCTGCCGGCAACGACCGGAACGCTGCTGCTCGCCATCATTGTCGCCGCAGCACTCATTGCGCTGTTCAAGACACCACTTGTGCTG
>NZ_RZOM01000357.1:0-5408 GCF_003999175.1 Mesorhizobium sp. M7A.F.Ca.ET.027.03.2.1
GACCCGTACGGCCTGTCGAAATGGCTGGGCGAGGAAATCGTCGACGCGGCGGTGCGCCGCGGCGCCTTTTCGGCGGTCAGTATCCGCATGCCGTGGATCCAGACGCCGGGTTCTTTTTTCGAGGGCGTCGCGCCGCGCCGCGCCACTGCCGACAGTGCCCGTGACCTGTGGGCCTATCTTGATGGGCGCGACGCCGGTCAGGGCTTCCTGCGGGCGCTTGAATGGCAAGGCGACGGCCATCTGCGCGTCCTCCTCAGCGCCGCCGACACATTCATGGAAGAGGAAACCGAAGCGCTTTTGCGCCGGGTCTACCCTGATGTCCCCCTGTCACGGCCGATCGCCGGTTTCGGCGCCGTGCTCGACACGATCCATGCGCGCGAAACGATCGGCTTCGAGCCAAGCCATTCGTGGCGTTCCTATCCGAAGCCGGAGGCCGGACAATGAAACGGTTCGACAAACAGAATGTTCTCGTCACCGGCGGCGCGGGCGCGATCGGCAGCGCAGCGGTGCGGCGTTTCCTTGACGAAGGCGCACGGGTCGCCATTGTCGACCGCAATGGCGCGGCGGCGCAGCAACTGGCTCGCTCACTGGGTGAAAACGCCATTGCCATCGAAGCCGACGTCACCGACGAAGCGGATGTGCGGCGCGCCGTCGAGGCGATCGTTGAGACGTTCGGCGGCCTCGACGTGGTGTTCAACAATGCCGGCATTTCCGGCGTCGTCGCTCCCGTTCACGACCTGCCGGTCGAGGACTGGGATACGACCATCCGCATCAATCTGCGCGGCATCTTCCTCGTGCTGCAGGCTTCGCTTCGGGCGATGATCAAGGCCGGGACCGGTGGCTCGATCGTCAACATGGGCTCGTCCATGGCCGGTTGGGACGTCCTTTCGGGGGGAGCTGGCTATGTCGCTTCCAAACACGGCGTGGTCGGCCTGACGCGGGTCGCGGCGCTCGATGCCGCGCCCTATGGCATACGCGTCAATGCCATCTGCCCCGGCGTGATCGAGACGACGCTTGGCGTGCCGGCTTCCGGCGACGGCGAATTCAAGAGCAGCGTCCAGCATTTCGCCGACCGCATTCCGTTGCGCCGCATCGGCCAGCCGGACGATGTCGCGGCCGCCCTGGCTTTCCTGGCCTCCGACGAGGCGAAGCACGTCACAGGCGTGGATTGGCTGATCGACGGCGGCCAGACCTTGCAGAGCTGGGCCAACGCGCCGGCCGGCGGCGCGTTTCCGAAATTTCGCTAAAGTCTTTTCGGCGGCATTGCCTGGATGATCCGGACGGCAAGATCGAGATCGGCGAGCCCGCCCGAAAGCGGCGTGCGCGGCTTAACACCGGCAACGATGCAATCGGCGAAATGCAGCCACTCGCGGCGGAACGACGTATCAGGAACGCCAGGCAGAACGCGTTCGGATGCAGCCTCGCCTGTCGTTTCACGTAGCCGGACAGTCGCCGAGGCATTGCGGAAATAGGGGTTCTGGAATTCGATCCGCACCTCGTCGCGCTCGCCATGCACATGGATCCACTCGTCCCACCATTCATACTGGGCAAGTGCCATGTCGAAGAGGCAAGGGACGCCGCCATAGTCGAGCACGGCCAGCAACTGGTTCGGGCCGGTCTGTTGCGCATGGACGACGCGGTCGGGCGTGCCGAAAGCACCGCGCATGACGGCAAGGTCGTGGCTGGCGAGGCTGAGCAGTACAAGATAGAGATCGCGATAGCCGGCATGGTCCACACCGAGCGCCGCCTCGATGCGCCGAGCGACCGTTTCGCGCCCCGCCGCCAACACATCGGCCGGCACGTCGGTGACCCTGGTCTGGGTGTAGAGTTGGCCATAACGGTCGAAGCGGCCCGCGAAATCGTGGACATGGATCGACTTCGGCCGGCCGATAGCGGCGATGCGCTCCAGCCCGGTCTCATAGCCGGGATCATAGAATTTCATGTAGCCGACAAGGGCGACGAGGCCGCTCCGCTCGGCCTGCTCGACAAGCGGGCGCGCCTCCTGCGGCGTGAAGGCAAGCGGCTTCTCGACGATCAGGTGTTTGCCGGCTCGGATTGCATCGGCGACCATCTCGCCATGATCGTAGGTGCAGATCACGACCGCATCGACATTCGGGTCGGCAAGCAGCGCGCGATGGTCGGTATATCTGGCAGTGACGCCATAATGTTCCGCGACCTTGTCGACCGTGCCGGGAGAGATGTCGCACAAGGCGGCGATGCGAAACGCCGGTAATTCCATGAGATAGGGCAAGTGCATCAGCTGGGCGATCTCGCCGCAGCCGATGACGCCGACGCCAATAACGCGATCCTGCATGTCAACCCTTCACGGCGCCGGCTGTCAGGCCGGCGATGAACTGCCGTTGCATGGCGACAAAGACGACGATCACCGGCAGTGTCGTGATCGTCAACGCGGCGAAATAGAGCGTCCAGAGCGAGTCGTATTGCTGGAAGAAGCTGACCAGTCCTAGCGGGATGGTCTGCACCAAAGGGTCGCGCAACAGCAGGAAGGCCAGGAAGAAATCGTTCCAGATCTCGATGAAGCCGAAGATGAGGATCAGCGCCACGCCCGGCCGCACCAGGGGCAGCATGATGTGGATCAGGATCTCGAGCCGGCTGGCGCCATCGATGCGCGCGGCATCTTCGAGGTCGGCCGGCAATGTGATGAAGAAGCTGCGCAGGATGAAGACCGAAAGCGGCAGCGACGTCGCGGCATAGATGAAGGCAATGCCGAGCCGGCTGTTTATCAGGCCGAGATCGCGCGCCACCAGGAACAGCGGAATGGCCATCACCTGCGGCGGCACCAGCATGGCCGCAACCGCGACTGCGATCACAAGACCGCGTCCGGGGAAACGAAGACGCGCCACCGCATAGGCGCACGGCGTCGCGACGGCCACCAGGATGATCAATGCCGAGCCGGTGACGAAGATGCTGTTGACGATGCGCGATCCCATGCCGGCGATCCGCCAGGCATCGGCATAGTTCTGCAGCACCAGGCTCGATGGCGGACCCCAGACATTGCTGAGCATTTCCTGCTTGGTCTTGAGCGAACCGAACAGCACCCAAAGCAGCGGATAAAGGGTCTCGAAGAGCACGAGAATGAGCGCGGCATAGATGCCGCCAATTTCGAGGATGCCGCGCATGCCGAGGCGCTGCATGAGCCCGCGACGGCGAGAGCCGGCGGCGCCATCGTTCAGCGAAAGGTTGGCGGCTCTCATCAGACGTCGAGCCTTTGCCGCTGCATCAGGGCCAGCAGGCCGACACTGGCCAGCCCGACGATCATGAACAGCACATAGCCGATCGCCGCGGCGTAGCTCATGGCGCCGTCCTGGAAGGCCTTGCTCATCATGTAGGTGAGCACCACTTCGGTGGCGTGGTTCGGGCCGCCCTTGGTCAGGACATAGACGATGTCGAAATTGCGCACGAAGGCGCCGGAGAGGCCGAGGATGGTGTTGATGAAGATGATCGGCATCATCATCGGAACGGTGACGTGCCGGAAGCGCTGCAAGGGGCCGGCGCCGTCCATCTTCGCCGATTCATAAAGCTCCGAGGGAATCGTCTGCAGCCCGGCCAGATAGATGACGGCATGGAAGCCAAGCCATTTCCAGACATCGACGACGATGATCGAGTAGAGCGCGATGTCGGCGTCGCCAAGCCATGATCGTTTCAGCCCGGCGAGGCCAATGAGATCGAGCCCGCTGTTGAGCAGGCCGAAGACCGGATTGTAGATCCAGGACCAGAGCAGGCCGACGGCGACGAAGGACATCGTCACCGGGACGAAGGCGGCGGCGCGGAAGAAGGTGCGGCCAAGCAGCGCCCGGTTCAGAAGCAGCGCCAGCCCGAGGCCGAGCACGTTCTTCAGGACCACGACGGCAACGACGAAAATCAAATTGTTGCGCAGCGCACCGAGGAAAATGCGATCGTGCACGAGGCGCTTGTAGTTGGAAATACCTGCCCAGGTCGGGTCGGAAAACCCGTCCCAATTGTGCAGGCTGAGCCAGAAGCCGTTGACGAACGGCCAGAGGTAGAAAAGACCGAAGAGGATCGCGGCGGGCAGGATCATGACGAATGCGACCGCCCCGTCCCCGGCATTGAAGCGCCAGGTGCCGGATCGGCTCGAAACAGGAGCCGCCTCTTGCGGTCGCGTGCTCATGTGGCCTTCGCGCCTTGCGGGGTCAGCACCAGCCCGAGCGTGTCCCTGACATAGGCGATGCTCTCGAGCGTGCTTTGCTCTGCCGTTTTCTTGGACGCATCCAGCTCGATGATGGCGAGGCCATCGTAGTTTGCATCCAGCAGGACGTCGACGATGCCAGCGAGATCGACGACCCCGGCGCCGAGCTCACAAAAGGCGCCATAGCGGTCATAGCCCTTCAGCGCCGGATCGACCCTGGTGTCCTTGAAATGCATGTAGCGCACGGCTGAAATGTAGGTCTTGACCGCGTCGACCGGATCGGAATTGGTGTGGGCAAGATGCGCCGGATCGATGCACAGGCCGGCCAGACCGGTATCCAGTTCATCCATCATGCGATCGAGCTGGTCGCGACGCTCGATGAAGGTGTCGAGATGCGGGTGATAGACCGTCTCGATGCCAAGGTCCTTCGTCCGCTTGCCGATATCCTCGAGCGCCCGGCAAAAGGCCCGGTAGTCGTCGGCCGTGTGCGCCCCGGCAGCGGCTTCCGAGGGACCGCCGCCGAGAACCAGCACCGGTGAGCCAAAGCCCTTCAACATCCTGGTCAGCGCGACGAGAACGTCCCGTTCATAGGTCCAGGCGACAGGGTTGGTGAAAATCGCATTGACGTAGAAGGAGGAGAGCTTGATGCCATACTCGCTCTGGCCTTCCGACAGCAGCGCATAGCGCCGCAAGATGTCGGTGTCGGTGGTCACTCCCATCGGCGCCTGGTTGCCGAGCTGCATGTATTTGCGGGCGTATTGGTCCGACAGGCTGGTGAAGGCGAGGATCTCGAACCAGCCGAAGCCCTGGTCGGCGAGAAACTTGATGGCTGGCCTGAGCGGAAGGCCGGTCAGGTCCCAGCTGTTCAGATGATAGCCGATCGAGAAGCGCTGCCGTTCGGCGCGATGTGTCGTCATGTGTTTTCTCCGATGGGCGAGGCTGCCCGAAGCAGGCAGCCTCTGTTTTTCTTTCCTGGCGCATCAGCCCGGCTGGATGGGCGCTCGCTTGCAGGCGCTACTCAGGGCCTCATTTGGGGGGCCAGTTGCCCTGGGCCTTGAGGTCATCGAAGATGGTCTGGATCGATGCGGCGGCGTCTTCGGGCGTCGTGGTGCCGCCGACGATGCCGGCGATTGCCGAAGACGTGGCGCTCGCGACCTCCGAGGGCCAGATCCAGTCGAGGAACTTGATCGTGTTCGGGAAGGCTTGCTTGCGCAATTCGACGGCATAGGCATCGTCGACC
>NZ_RZOM01000358.1:0-5394 GCF_003999175.1 Mesorhizobium sp. M7A.F.Ca.ET.027.03.2.1
GTTCGGCACCTTGTCGGCGCCCAGCGCGAGCTTTTCCGAGGGGCTGCACACCGCAAAGCCGTGGGCGAGATTGCCGCACGACAGCACAGCCCGGTTGGCGGTGCGGTTCGATGCCTCGGCGATGCGGCCGAGATAACGCTCGCGGCCTGGCTTTGAGCGCTGGCGGATGCGTTCGGTGATGGCTTCGATGTCGCGTCTGGCGGTCATGGCGGTCGGTCCTTTCAGGCGAGGTCCCGGAAACATCCTCCCGCCGTTTGCCGGGACCAGAGTAAATCGAGATTCAGGGGGCCCAGAAAACCTCTACGGGCTTATGCGCTGCGTCGAGCACGGCACGGATTGGCTTTCGCGGCCCGGGCGCCACCGCGCCGTCGAAGGCGATACGCTTGTCCTCACCCTCTATGTGCAGCGCGATGAAGCCGGCTTCGACGATGCGCGCCAGCGACAGGGTCAGCCGCGGCTCGCCCGCACTTGCCGCATGAACGGGCAGCACGATCCTGTCGCAAGACGGGTCGAGCAGCGTCGCCAGATCGTCGGCATCGGGAAAGAACGAGGCGGTGTGGCCGTCCGGCCCCATGCCGAGCACGACGACATCGAGCGGCCAGGGCAAGGAGCGGAGCGCTGCATCGTCGGACGATGCCGCATCCTCGATGCTGGTGGCTTCGTGATAGAGCGGCACGAAACGAGCCGCCTTGGCCGCGTTCTGCAACAGATTGGCGGTCACCAGTCCGGCATTGGAGCGTGGCGAGGAGGCCGGCACGAAACGCTCGTCGACCAGCGTCACGATCACCTTGTCCCAGGCGATGGGTATCGCTGAAAGGGCGGCGAAGAATTTTGCCGGCGTGGTGCCGCCGGAGACGGCGAGCAACCCCGTGCCGCGCTCGGCGATCGCCTTGGTCAGTCTGCCTGCAGCATGACCGGCAAGGGCGGCCGCCAGTTCCTGGCGCCCGGCGAAGCCGTTCCAGTCATAGGCGGCGCTGTTCAATTGCTCTCGTGCCATGTCCGCCCGTCACGCTCGATCAGTGCTATCGAGGCCGATGGGCCCCAAGTGCCCGCCGTGTAGCCCTGCGCCTCCTGCCTGGCACTTTCCCAGGCATTCTGGATCGGGTCGATCCATTTCCACGCCGCCTCGACTTCGTCACGGCGCATGAACAGGGTCTGGTTGCCACGGATGACGTCCATGATCAGCCGCTCATAAGCGTCCGGTGCGCGGCCGTCGAAGGACTGTGCGAAACTCATGTCGAGCGAGATCTGGCGCAGCCGCATGCCGCCCGGACCCGGATCCTTGATCATGATGAACTGCTTGACGCCTTCGTCCGGCTGCAGCCGGATGACAAGCTGGTTGGCGAAGATCGGTCCGGCGCTGTCGCCGAAGATCGAATGCGGGATCGGCTTGAATTCGATGACGATTTCCGAAACCCGCGTCGCCAGCCGTTTGCCGGTGCGGAGATAGAACGGAACGCCCGACCAGCGCCAATTGCCGATCTCGGCCTTGATGGCGACGAAGGTTTCGGTGTTGCTATCCTTGCCGAGTTCCTCGACATAGCCTTTCACCGGTCCGCCGGCCGAAGCCCCGGCGCGATACTGCCCGCGCACGGTGTGCTTTGGCGCCTCGTTGCCGTTGATGCGCTTCAGTGCCCGCAGCACCTTCAGCTTTTCGTCGCGCACGGCGTCGGCATCCATCGACGATGGCGCTTCCATGGCGACGAGGCACAGCAGCTGCAGCATATGGTTCTGCACCATGTCGCGCAGCGCGCCGGCCTTGTCGTAATAGGTGACGCGGTCCTCCAGACCGACGGTCTCGGCCACGGTGATCTGGACATGGTCGATATGGGCTGAGTTCCACAACGGCTCGTAGAGCGCGTTGGCGAAGCGCAGCGCCATCAGGTTCTGCACCGTCTCCTTGCCGAGATAATGGTCGATGCGGAAGATCTGGCTTTCGTGGAAGTCGTCGCCGACCAGGTCGTTGAGCTTACGTGCCGAATCGAGGTCGCGGCCGATCGGCTTTTCCAGCACGATGCGCGAGTTCGGCGTGATCAGATTGTGCTCTTTCAGCTTGTGCGAGATGTCGCCGAACAGCGCCGGCGCCACCGCCAGGTAGAAGGCTCGAATGCGGTCGCTGTCGCCGATCGCCTTCTTGAGCTTGTCGAAGCCGGCGCCGCTCGTCGCATCGGCCGAGACGTAGGATAGTCGCGCCAGAAAAGTCTTCAGTTCCTTGGCGTCGATGTCGGCCGGTTTGACGTGCTCGGAGATCGCCTGTTTGGCGAAGGCCTGGAATTCTTCGTCGCTCATTTTCGAGCGCGATGTGCCGATGATGCGTGTCGGCTCCGAAAACTGATGGTCGCGCTGGCGATAATAGAGCGACGGCAGAAGCTTGCGTTCCGACAGATCGCCGGTGCCGCCGAAAATGATGAAGTCGAAAGGCTCGACGGGGATGATCTGGCTGGTCATGGTCTGTCCGCTTTGACGCCGGTCGCTGTGACGCGTCTGATATAATCTAATCGATTTAAATTTTCCAGTGCCATGGTGTCACATGGGTGTATGCGCCTGCCCCTTGACAGTCCGATGACCCGGAGGCTTGTCGAAGGCGCGGCTCCAGAAGCCTTCGCAGTTGCAGCATAGAGCGGGATTGACGCGAAAGCCAAAGGAGAAATCGGCGATGGACCCACATCTTTCGGCCAATCCAGTCAGAAGCGGTGGCTTTGCGCGGATGAGCGCCAATGACGTGCCCGTTGATCGTCACCAATAGTGAGCGGAAAAAACATGCGTCTGGAAAACAAGGTTGCGATCATCACCGGTGCTGCGTCGGGTTTTGGCGAGGGCATCGCCAGGCGCTTTGCGCAGGAGGGCGCCAAGATCGTTGTCGCCGATCTCAACGCCAGGGGCGCGGAGCGCGTCGCCGGCGAGATCGGTGAAGCAGCGATCTGGACCCAGACGGATGTTTCGCTGCGCTCCGAATTCGACGAGATGGTCTATGCCGCCAAAAGCGCCTTCGGCCGCATCGACATCATGGTCAACAATGCCGGCTACACCCATCGCAACGGCGACATGCTCGATGTCGACGAGGAAACCTTCGATCTGATCACATCAGTCAACATGAAGGCGATCTATCACGCGGCACTCGCCGTGGTGCCGATCATGGAGCGGCAAGGTGGCGGCGTCATCCTAAACACAGCCTCCACCGCGGGTCTGCGGCCGCGGCCCGGCCTCACCTGGTACAATGCGTCGAAAGGCTGGGCGATCACCGCCACCAAATCGATGGCGGTGGAACTGGCGCCGAAGAACGTCCGCGTCAACTGCCTCTGCCCGGTTGCGGGCGAGACCGGCATGCTGGAGAAATTCATGGGCGCCGACACGCCCGAAATCCGCGAGAAGTTCCGCGCATCGATCCCGCTCGGCCGGCTTTCGACGCCGCTCGACATCGCCAATGCCGCACTCTGGCTGGCCTCGGACGAAGCCGCCTTCATCACCGGCGTGGCGCTGGAGGTCGATGGCGGCCGCTGCATCTGAAAGTGCCAGGCGTCACGCGCCGGTCTTGATGTAACTCTTGTAGATCCAGCCGGTCTTGCCGTTGTAGGTGATCTGGCACCATTGCTTGCAGCTCTTCACCTGCACCGAGGTTTTGGCTGGCACCGTACCGATGGCGGCGGCATTTTTCTTCGGGCCGCTTCGCATGGTCACGGCCCTCAGGATGCGCCCTGTTCCGGCGGCTGCGGCTTTCCTTGGCTTCGCCTTGGCTTGGCTGTCATCCCCCTCTGCCGCTGGCTCTTGAGCCGGCGATTGCGGCTGCACCGCGGGGATGGCGGCGGTTTGTGCGCCGTCGGGGTGGTTGCCCGCGGCTGCGCTGGGCGCGGCTACCTTGGCAAGTTCGGTGGCGGCATCGGTAGCGGCTGCCGGCTGTGCGAATGCCGCCGCTTGCTTGTCCGCTGCCTTGGGAGCGGTCGAATCGGACGTGGTTGCGTCCTTCGGCTGCGAACCGGTCCAGCGCGGGTCATTAGCGGCAAGTGCGGGGAGGTTGGTTTGCGCGGCCGCCACGGTAGTTGGAATTGCGTCGGACTTGCGCGCCTGAGGCACGGCTGCCGCGGCGACCGCGGCCCCAACCGGGGTTATTTTCGTCGTCTTCACCGGAACCGTTGGAATTGTCTGCTCGGGGCTCGCTGCCGCTTGCCTGTCGCTGGCCGGCAATGCCAGCCACAGCGCCACGGCGGCGACGCTAAGCAACGCGGCGGTGCCGATCGCGGCGATCACCAGATGCGAGTTCGAACGGACTTCCTGCCAGAAGGACGGCCGCATGTCGTATCCGAACTGCATGGCAAAGCGCCGACGTTCCGGCGTACCGAAACTGAAGGGCTCTCTCACTCTTGCCACCTCCATAAGCGGGCCGACGTTCTTTCAGTCGGTGCCGGAAGTCCGGCGTCTGATCCGCATAGGTCCCAAAAACAACGCGGGCAGTCCCGCAACAATCCCCGAACAATCGCCCAGAACCGGCAGCTTTCGCCTGCGATTGTGGCATCACTACGCCATTATAGGGGATTCTGCGCCTTTGCGGGAAATTGCGCAATGCGTCGCACGGGCAACAAATGTTACAATGAATATTACAATATTACATCAGGTCGGTCGGCTAGATCCTGTCCCTCAACGCAAACCAGTTGAGCGCCAGGAACAGCAGCGGCGTGCGGAAGCGCCGACCGCCGGGGAACGGCGGGATTTTCAGATCCTCGATCAGCTTCAGCCGGTCGCGGTTGCCGGCAACGGTTTCAGCATAGAGTTTACCGAAATAGTTCGACAGCATGACGCCGTGGCCGGAATAGCCGCCGGCCGAGATCACATTGGGCATCACTTCGCGCACGAAAGGCTTTCTCGGCACAGTGATGCCGACATAGCCGCCCCACCCATGCGTGATCTCGACATCCCTGAGTGCGGGGTAGAGTTCCGCGATCTGGCGGCGGATGTGAATGTGGATATCCTTCGGATCGTTGACGCCATAAACCTCGCGTCCGCCAAACAGCAGCCGCCCGTCCTTCGATCTGCGGAAATAGCGCACGACGAAGCGCGAATCGTCGACCGCCTCGCCGCCCGGCAGCACATCTGACTCTGCCCCCAGAGGCACTGTCGCGCCGATGAAGGAACCGATGGGCATGATGTGCGCGGCACTCACCGGCTCGAGCGTGCCGCCATAGGCGTTGACCGCTATCAGGCATTTCTGGGCCGTCACCGTCCCTCTCGGTGTCGAAACCTTGACCTTGCCGCCACTGGACATGATGCCGGTCGACGGCGTCCCCTCGAACAGCTGCGCGCCTGCAAGCGCTGCCACCCGCGCCGTGCCGATCACCAGCTTCATCGGATGGATGTGGCCGGTGCCGGGGTCGCGCGTGCCGCCGGAATAGGCGGCCGAGC
>NZ_RZOM01000359.1:0-5373 GCF_003999175.1 Mesorhizobium sp. M7A.F.Ca.ET.027.03.2.1
GATCGCAGCGCTGCACAGCGCGCTCATGGCGATCCCGGCAAGCAGCAGCCGCTCGGCACCGAACTTTGCTCGTGCGGCAAGGGCCAGCATGGCAATCAAGGTCGCCAGTGAGCCCAAGGCTGAGCCGGCGAGCTGCCAGCCGAGATCGGCCGTGGCGCTGACCATCAGCACGGCTGTCAGGCCGGCACCGGCGCCGGTGCCGACGCCAAGCACTTCGGGGCTTGCCAGCGGGTTGCCGGTGACCCGCTGGATGACGACGCCGGCGGCCGCGAGCATGGCGCCGGCGGCGGCCGCCACGCCGATCCGCGGCGCACGCCACGCGGCGAGATCGGTTAACAGGTCTCCCCCAGCAATAGACCAGCCGTCCGGGCCGCGCCCGACGACAAGCGCCACGATGGCAGCGACAAGCGCCAGCCCAAACAGAAGCAGGATGATGAGCCGGGGCCGGCTGGCCTTGCGCGGTGCTGCCCCCTTGGAGCCGAGATGCGGCCATTCGAGAAGGCGCAGCCGCGGCAACAGCCACAGCAGCAGCGGACCGCCGAGCAGGGCGGTGCCGGCGCCGGTCGGAATGCGTTCGCCACCGGAACCGGCGGCCAGCTGTACCAGCCCGTCCGTCAGCCACAGCAGCACGGCGCCGATCAGCGGCGCGGTGATCAGTTTTTGGCGCAGTGTGCGGGCGCCCGAAAGCGTGGCCAGCGCCGGCGCTGCAAGACCAACGAACCCGATGACGCCAACCTCTGCCGTGACTGACGTCGCCATCCACACGGCAAGCGCGATGATGAGAAAGCGGCTTGAGTGACGGGCGACGCCCAGGCCGCGTGCCGAGGCATCGTCGAGACCAAGGATGGTCAGCGGCCGCAGCAGCATCAATGCGGCAACCGCACCGGCCGCCAGCCTGACCGTCAGCGCGATGGTCGGCTCCCAGTCCTGCTGGACCAGCGATCCGCCGCCCCAGATGAACAGCGAAAACAGGTACTCGCCATTGGCGAGGATCAGCGCCGCGCTCACGGAACTGGCGGTCAGCGCCACCATCATCCCGGCGAGCATGACCGACACCGGCTCCAGCCCGCGCCGCCAGGTCAATGCCAGCACCAGCAGCACCGCGGCGATGCCACCGGCGAAGGCGACCAGGCCCTGCGACCGCTCCATCAGCAGCGGTGCGTAAAGCGAGGCGATCGTCATCGCCAGTTGCGCACCAGCCGAAATACCGAGCGTCGACGGTTCGGCCAGCGGGTTGCGCAGCACATGCTGCAACAGCAGGCCGGACAGGCCGAGCACGGCGCCGGCCAGCACCGCCACGGCGGCGCGCGGCAACGTGCTGTAGAGCAGGATGACACGATCGAGATCAATGCCGTCGCCCGGCGGCGCGGCCGGCCACTGCATGCCGACCCGCCATGCGAACAGGAGCGCTGCCAGCGCCGCCAGGAAGCTCCACAGGGCGATTGGCGACAGCGCGGCACTCGTCGTGGCGCGGTGGCCGACTGCGCGCTCAGCCATGGCTTTGCCCGGCAATAGCTGCCGTCGCCAGGCGCGCGAAGCGGCGTGCCGATGGCAGGCAGCCAAAGTGGTTGACCGGCTCCAGGACGGCAACGCGGTTCTGGCGCACCGCCGGCAGAGCGTTCCACAAGGCATTTGTCGGAAGCGAACGCCCGACATCCGCCGGCAGTGGCGAAACGATCAGGATCGACGCCTCGGGCACGCGCGCCAGCGCCTCCAGTCCGACGGGTGCCGCCGCGCTGTAGCTCGTCTCGTCGGTCCATGCATTGACCAGGCCGAGAAGCGTCAGCACATCGCCGAACATGGAGTCGCGGCCAAAGGCGCGAAAATGCCTGCTATCGCCTAGGCTGATGACGAAGACCGGGCGCCCGGAAGCGCGCGGCAAGGTGCCGCGCAGCCGCGCGATTTCATCAGCGGTCTCATCGGCGTAGCGCTCCGCCTCGGCCTGCCGTCCCAGCTTTTCGCCCAGAGCCAGTGTCGCTGCCTCGGCGAGCACATAAGGCGGCACGCCGGCCTCGTAGACCGTTTGCGCAAACACCGGCGCGATGCGTTCGAGCATCGGGCGCTGGTATTCGTAGAAATTGGAGATCACGATGACATCAGGCGCGACGATGCGCAGCAGCTCGTAATTGGGCGCGCCGCGCAGCCCGAGATCGGTCACCGATTGGGGCACTGCCGGCTCGACCGCGATCTTGCGAAACTGGATCAGTTCGGTCGCCGCCACCGGCTCGATGCCGAGTGCCAGCAACGTCTCCAGCATCCCCCAGTCGATCGCTGCAACGCGTGGTGTAGCAGCCCTGGCGGCGACCGGTGGCAGCAATGCCGCGGCCGCCAGCGCAAGCACCTGCCTTCTGTTGGGCAGATGGATCATCACTGGCTTGTTTGGCAAGCTGTAACCAAGTCGACTACCAAGTCGTATGCGCCTTCAGCTTGAACGAGCGGCCTTCGCCATAGGAACAGGTCAGCGTCGTCTGGCAGCTCGACACATAGGTCTTGTCGAAGAGGTTGGTGATGTTGAGATCGATCCCCCAGTTCTCCTTCTCGTAGCCGAGTTTCAGATCGGCCAGCGTGACCGCCGGCACTTTGGCCGTGTTCTCATTGTCGGCCCACGAAGAGCCAACATAACGCAGGCCGCCGCCGATCGAGATGCCGTCATACCAGTCGCCGCGGAACGTATAGTCGACCGAGGCGGAAGCCATGACTTCGGGCACGATGAAGGGCGTTTTGCCGATGAGCGCCGGGTTGGCGTCCTTGGTGATGTCGATGTCGTAGGCCGTGAATGCACCCGTGACCCGGAAATCGTCGGTCACGTTCACCTTGCCTTCGAGTTCAACGCCGCGAGAGCGCACTTCACCGGTCTGCATCTGCGTGAACAGAGTGACATTGGAAGGGACGTTCTGGCGCGTCAGGTCAAACAGCGACAGGGTGAACAGGCCATCGACAAAGGTCGGTACGTATTTCACGCCAACTTCGTATTGCGTGCCTTCCTCCGGCTTGAACAGATTACCCAACGCGTCGGTGCCGATGATCGGGTTGAAGAAGGTAGCGACGCTGGCATAGGGGGTAACGCCGTTGTCGAATTCGTAGGCTAGTCCTGCTCGCCCGGAGAAATCTCCGACAGTCTGGCTCTGTGAACTGGAGCTGCTGCTGTAGTAGGTCGGACGATTGTCGGCGTCGAGCCAGCCACGGTCGTAGCGGCCGTTCAGCGTCACCAGCCAGCCATCGCCGAAGCGCAACTGGTCCTGGGCATAGAAGCCGAGCTGCTTCTGCGTCAGGTCCTGGTTGAGGTAGCTGACACGTGGCGTCAGTGGCGAGCCGTATACTGGATGGAAGGCGTCGATCGGGTTGTCATAGTTTTCGTCGTAGAGGCCAGACGACTGGACCTGGTCGATGTTGTAATATTTGAAATCTATGCCGGCCAGGATCGTATGTTCGACAGGACCGGTCACCACCTTGCCTTCGATCTGGTTGTCTACCAGGAAGGTCTTGGCCGTGGTGTCATGGTCGAAATTTATGCGGGCCAGATCGGTAGGCCCTCCGATGGTTGACCAGCCATTCGGATAGACGCTGACTTCATTGATATCAGCGGCGGTGAAGCGGGCGTTAGAGCGAACGGTCCAGTCATTGTCGAATTCGTGTTCGAACTCGTAGCCTATCGAGCCCTGTTCCCGCTTGTAGAGATCGACGCTCGGCTCGGTGAAATTCGCATCCGGGTCGATGCGGCCATAATTCACGCCGTCCACAATGTGGTCCGTCACCGTCCCGCTATAGGGCAGGAAGCTGCCGCCATTGTGGTTTTCGTCGATGTGGCTGTAATTGGCCAGGATGGTCAGCGTGGTTGCTTCGTCCAGCTTCCACGTAATACTTGGCGAGATGAAGCCGCGCCAGCCATTTTGCAGGTCGCTGTAGGTATCGCCGCCGGCGACTTTGCCCGTCATCCGGTAGCTGACCGCGCCATCCTTGGCCACGTCGCCAATGTCGAAGCCGAGATAGACATTGCCTGCGTCGTTGACGCCGGTCTCGACATAGCGCGTGCGTTCGAAGTCCGGCCGCTTGCTGAGATAGTTGACCAGGCCACCGGGATTACTGCCGCCGTAGAGTACGGAGGCCGGTCCCTTCAGCACCTCGATGCGCTCCAACCCGAAGCTGTCGACATAAAAGCCGCCGAAGCCGTAGCTGAACAGCTGCAGCCCATCCATGTAGGTGCCGGTGGCCGTCGCCTGGAAACCACGGATGTACAGCCAGTTGGTGTCGCTGTCGGGGCCGAAGGGCTGCGCGAAGACGCCGGCCGTGTAGCGCAAGGCTTCGTCGGCCTTCTGTGCGCCCTGGTCGTCGATCTCTTGACGGCCGACCACCGACACGGATTGCGGGATATCCTTGATGTCGGTCGCCGTCTTGGAGCCGGTCCTGCTTTTTTTGGCGACGACGCCTTTAACCGGTCCGGTCGCGCCGTCGCCGGCCTCGCCCTCGACCACCACCGGTTCAAGCTGGGTGCTGGTTTGCACCGACTGCGCGAACGCGGCCATTGGCGGGATCATCGCGGCTGCGGCGACGCTGGCCGCCAGAAGCGCCTTCATCCGGTAAGTTCTGCTCATCAGGAAAGTCCCCGCCTGTCGACATTGAGATACTTGATCAACTACCTCAACTTAACTGCGGGTCATTGGACGGAATTGGGCGGTTTGTCCATTCTTGTCCAAACGAGGGACATCACGGTATGATGTTGCGGAAATGTCACTGGCGACTGGTGCTCCTCATCCAGGCGCCGGGTGTCACGCCGACAATCGACTTGAACACACGCGTCAGGTGCGCCTGGTCGAAAAAACCCGTTGCCTCGGCGATGTCGCCAAGTGAAGCGACGTCGCGCGCCATCATCGCCTTGGCCCTGTCGACCCGCGCCTGCATTTGCCAGCGATGCGGCGGCACGCCCGTCGCCGCCTTGAAGGCATGGCTCATCGCGGTTTCGGACAGGCCGGTCAGCGCGGCGAGATCGGCAAGCCGGATCCTGTCCAGGCAATGCGCGTCGATGTAGTCGGTGACGAGGCGCAGCTTGCGGCGCGAGAGCGGCGACCGTCGCCTGGCGGTATCAGGCTGGTCTATCTGGAACAGGCTTGCGAACAAGGCATTGAGCAAGCCCTCGCCATAGAGATCATGCAGAGGCCGGTCGTTGCCGCATTCGGCGGCAATCATGCCGGCAAGCATGGCGATCCGGTCGTCGCGAAACTGGAAGCGCGACATCCGCAAGGCCTCGTGGTCAAGGCTGCGGCCGAAGCGGCGCGTCAGCGCTGGGGCGTCGAAATGCAGGTCGAGATGCCGGATCCGCCGCAGCCCCTCGACCCGGCCGCGGATCGGCACGCCGGCCGGTATGTAGGCCATGGA
>NZ_RZOM01000035.1:0-13388 GCF_003999175.1 Mesorhizobium sp. M7A.F.Ca.ET.027.03.2.1
TTCAGACACAAGCCGATCTCCGATCCACCTCAGAATCGGCAGGCCCACAGATCGCGGGTCCTCCTGGAAGGACACAGCGCTTACCCTTGAAATATGGAGAACCATGGCTTTGCGCCGTCGGCAGTTGAGCTGATCTCGCAATGCTATTTCCCCGGCAACGTCCGAGCCGGAGAACTGCGTGCTTGGCGTTCTCCTCTGGAAGGAACCAATCTTTCGGAACGTGGCAATGTCATCGACGAGCTCTCACGGGCCAGCACGATGCCGGTTCGGCGCATCGGCGCCCCCTGAACACGAGATAGCCACTTGCGATTCTAACGATACGGCCGGACGGGGGCTGAGACCGCGGCGGACGGAGCGTGACGGCTGATCGACACAATGGAGAAGGCCGGCTGGGTTCAGGCTAATGCGGCTCGAATTCTCGGCCTCAAGCTGCGACAAGTCGGCTAGGCGATACGCCGGCATAGTATCGAGGTGAAGGAAATTCTAAGAGCCTGATGAGCCAATCGTCAGGCCAGTGGTCTTGCGCGCCCTGTGCGCGACAAGGAGTGCTTCGTGCTTCTGAACGGATTTGGACTTGCACTGTCGCAAGCAGGACAAAATTGTGTCGCGCCGGCCTGACACAATGCGATATCGACCCGAATAGTGAACTGAAGCCGCTTTTTTCAGTTGGTATGGCTCTTGCACCTTGAACCGCGACGTTACCAGCAACGGAGCCGTTTGATGTCCTCACCGACAGTTTCGATTGAGGGGCCGACTAGCACGACATCCGAGGGTTTTCTGGCAGCCGCGAAATCCGGTGGCTGCGCATCGTCCTCCTACGGCTCGTCGCCGACCAGCCCGGGCGAAGGGGATCCGGCTATTTGGGAAAGGATCAAGGATCACCCCTGCTTTTCGGAGGAAGCGCATCATTATTTCGCGCGTATGCATGTGGCGGTCGCGCCGGCTTGCAATGTCCAGTGCAACTATTGCAATCGCAAATACGATTGCGCCAACGAGAGCCGGCCTGGTGTTGTGTCTGAGAAGTTGACGCCCGACCAAGCGCTACGCAAGGTCATCGCCGTTGCCAACAAAGTTCCGCAGCTTTCGGTTCTTGGCATCGCTGGGCCGGGGGATGCCTGTTACGATTGGGAGAAAACGAAGGCAACGCTCGACCGCGTCATCAGGGAAATCCCCGACATAAAGCTGTGCGTCTCCACTAATGGGCTCGTGCTGCCGGACCATGTCGCCGAGCTTGCCGAAATGAATGTTGATCACGTGACGGTCACCATCAACATGGTCGACCCGGAAGTCGGCGCGAAGATCTATCCATGGATCTTTTATGAAAATCGCCGCTACTTCGGCATCGAAGCCGCTCGAATCTTGCACGCGCGGCAGATGCTGGGCCTGGAGATGCTGAGCGCGCGCGGCATCCTCACCAAAATCAACTCGGTGATGATTCCTGGAGTGAACGACCAGCACCTGTTTGAGGTGAACAAAATGGTCAGGGAGCGGGGCGCGTTTCTGCACAACGTGATGCCTCTGATTTCGGACCCGGCGCACGGTACCCACTACGGACTCATCGGGCAGCGCGGCCCAACGGCAATGGAGATGATGGCTCTTCAGGATCGACTTGAAGGTGGCGCCAAGTTGATGCGCCACTGCCGGCAGTGCCGGGCAGATGCTGTCGGCCTGCTCGGTGAAGATCGTGGCCAGGAATTCACGCTGGACGGGATTCCCGACGATGTCGCCTACGATGCTGGCAAGCGTCAGGCCTATCGGCAGGTGGTCGCACACGAGCGCCGTGATCATGAGGCGGCGAGGAGCGAGGCCATCGGTATGGTCAAGGCAACAGACTCCGAAAAGTCGCTTCTGGTTGCGGTGGCCACTAAGGGAGGTGGACGGGTCAACGAACACTTCGGCCACGCGAAGGAATTCCAGGTTTATGAAGTCTCGCCTAGAGGGATCAGCTTGGTCGGGCATCGGAAGGTCGAGCGGTATTGCCTCGGAGGCGGGGGCGAAGACGCCATCCTCGAGGGCGTCATCGCAGCGCTCGAAGGCATACACATAGTGCTATGCGCCAAGATCGGAAATCGCCCGAAGGAACAACTCTCGCGAGCTGGACTGCGCGTAACCGACGCCTATGGCCATGACTACATCGAGACCGCAGTCAGCGCACTTTACGCGGCAGAGTTTGGGATCAGACCACTAGCGGCGACGGCCTGAGCCGTCTCGTCCGATAACCAGGAGTTAGAATGGCTTTAAAGATCATCGCATCCCAATGTACCCAATGCGGGGCCTGCGAGTTCGAATGTCCTTCGGAAGCGATCAAGTTCAAGGGCGACGCCTATGTGATCGATCCAAACAAGTGCACCGAATGCAAGGAGGCCTTCGATACGCAGCAATGCGTGTCGGTCTGTCCGGTACCGAAAACCTGCGTTCCCGCTTGATTCCTACCGAAACGGTCGGGTTCGCCGCACGACGACGCCTGCAACCCGCGACCACAACAAAAGCCTCGAGAAAGGAATGGACAGCATGTGGTCCAGACGCGAACAGGAGGTCGAAATCGGCAGACCGCCACGGTTCATGCAGGGTGAGCGGGTCCGTGCGATACGCCACATAAAAAACGACGGCACCTATCCCGGCAAGGAGATCGGCGAAAACCTCGTGCGGAAGGGCGACGAAGGCTACGTGCGCGACATTGGAACCTTTCTCCAGCAATTCTTCATCTATGCGGTCGAATGGATCGATCGTGGCACGGTCGTCGGCATGCGAGCGCGCGAACTCATTAGCCTCGACAAAGTCGAGGTTCCCTGCGGAGCTGAAGGCATTTCCAACGGGGGAACAGCCGGATGAAAGTAATGATTCGCAGGACCGCTACTGGCTTGTCGGCTTATGTCCCCAAGAAGGATCTCGAAGAGCCGATCACCGAGATTGAGAACGCTGACTTATGGGGCGGGACCGTGACGCTCAGGAACGGTTGGCGGCTCATGCTGCCCGACCTTCCGCGCGACACGCGTTTGCCGATCACCGTCGAGGCGATGAAGATTTCCGACGGGGCCTGATGCCGGTGGGTTCAGTGGCGGAGAGGAAACGCGTATGAACACGATGCTGAGCTGGGACCATCTCGTCGTCGTCCGGGGCAGTTTTGCCAAAAAACTGATTGACCTGCTGAACGGCGCTCTCAAGGCCGATCGAGTGATCCCCTATCTCGGTCCTGGTCTTCTGCAGCTTAACCCACCGGAATCACCTGTACCTTGCACCCCTGAAGATGTCGCCGCGGCCCTCAACAAGCGGGCGCCTGCCCCTTCCAGGATTCGCACCAATATGTGGTCGGTCGCGCAGTTTATCGAGCAGCGCCGACATCGTCGGACTCTCCAAGCGTGGATGGCGGAGATATTCGCAGCCCCCGCCGAGCCGACCGTTCTTCACGCCTGGCTCGCAACCCTTCAACTGTCTGTCATCATCGACAGCTGGTACGATGGCGCCATGCGAGCAGCCCTTGCAGAGGCCGGCCAAACAGACGTTGTCGAGATACAAGGAACGACGCGCGCGACCGGAATCGGTAACATCTGGACGAGAACTTACGATTTGTCAGGAACAGAACTCGAGGCCGAACAAGTGGCTAGGACGGTGCTCTATGCGCCGCACGGCAGCGTCAGGCCGGCGGCAAACTTCCTCGTGGCTGATTCCGATTACGTCGAAGTCCTAACCGAAATTGATATCCAGACGCCGATCCCGGACGCGGTGAAGCAACGGCGCGTCAACCGGGGTTTTTTCTTCGTGGGCTGCCGCTTCAACGATCAGATGCTGCGCACATATGCCAGACAGCTGATGAAGCGCTCCACTGGCCCACATTTTGCGGTGATCGATTCGGCTACGCTGACCAGAAACGAACGTCGTTTCCTTGCCGAAGGCGCAATCACGGTCATCGACATGCCGATCCGCAACGCCGCGGCTCGCCTCGTCGGGGTCGATGCTAGCCAGGATTAATGGCCGGCGATTGCTGGTGAGTCGCTGCTTGCCTCCAAGGGCGAAAACTCAGTTGGGAATACATTCGTGAGTAGTAATGCTAGTGGCAGCACAACGTAGGCTCTGAATTCGTTGGGCGATGTGAAAGGGTCCGCTGCTGCGGGACGTGAGCACGTTGCGGCGGCATTACGCACATGATCTTGTGACCCCCGTGGCAAAAGAACTGAAGCGCCCGAGTCGCGACAACATATGCAGCGCTCAATGGCTTCGACAAAAATTCGGCACAGTTTCGACAGTTCGCATGCACCTCCAGGGTCAACGAGGTTGATTATGCCTGTTTATGTGGGTCGGCCACGCGAGCAGGAATTCCCACTACCTTTGCCCCGGCGGGAACATCTCGTGTGACCACGCAGCCAGCGCCTACCACTGCATTATCACCAATCGTGACGCCAGGCAGAATGATTGCTCCACCGCCGATCCAGACACGGCTGCCAATGTGAACAGGACGCCCGACCTGCAGGCCGGCCTGCCGCTGCTCGGCATCATGTGGATGATCGGCGGTATAAATCTGCACAGCAGGCCCAATTGCCGTTCCTTGCCCGATTTTGACCTCTACCACGTCAAGAATAACGCAGTTGAAGTTGATGTAGGCATTGGCTCCAATGCGGATATTGAATCCGTAGTCGCAAAAAAAGGGCGGACGGATGACCGTTCCGCGCCCAACCTCTCCCAGCCGCTCGGACAAAAGCTCATGCCAATGCCCCGTGGTCTGCCCCAGCGTATCATTGTACCGCTTGAGCCAAGCCCCGGTGGCCAACAGGTCAGCTTGGATCTCCGGATCCGCCGCATTGTAAAACTCGCCTGCGAGCATCTTTTCTTTTTGGCTACGCATCATAGTCTCCCGTCAGGTCGTGTCCCGTACAGTGATGCAGGAACGCACATCAAACTGCCTCGGCAACTTTGTAACTCGGTCTTGCCGGGCGCGCGGTCGGTCACGAGCCGGGGCGACAGTTTCGTCTCGACCAACTTCCGCGAATTTGGATATCGCAGATCAACCGGTCGCAGGGGCCAATACCTGACGAGGTCGGCAACTGTCCAGCGGTCGAACTCACTTTCATGCCCATCTCAGATTGCGTGATATCGAGCGGTAAGCCATCAGCTAATGTATCGACCAGGTCCCGCCAGCGGAGATCTGCGCGTCGCCTCTACGCATGCTGGCGTGTCACCAATAATACATCGATTATTTCTGGATCCAGGCACGTCGAATTGATTTGCCTTGCGGTGTAGAGCGAAGTTACTAGCCATAGGATTACTCCTTTTTAGTTTGTCAGTCGCAGAGCCCCAGTATGACTACGTGGTAGAAAGCACACGGCCGGAATCTTGGCAGCGCTGTTCACACCCACTTCGTAAGCCTGGCCGATGGGCTCGCCAGAGCACCAATGCTTGACCTGCTCCAGCTCTTGCTCGGCGGGTTGTTTCAGAGACGCTTGATCTCGATACCGCGTTTTCTCAGCACGTAGCCGATCTGGCGCGGGGTCAAACCGAGCAGGCGCGCCGCCTTTGCCTGCACCCAGCCACACTTTTCCATGGCAGCAATGACCGTATCGGCATCGGGCACCCTACCACGACTCGTGGCAGGGCCTATCGGCGCTTGCCCGTCGCCGACGGGCGGGGCGGCACAGGCGGCGGAAGGCTGGATCGTAGTCGACTTCTCTGACGTCGGCGGTCCGTTCTTCCACAGCGCCGCGGCCAAGCACTGATCCGCGTAACAGGCAAAGTCAGTTCTGAGGATTGATGGACCCGTCGCCAGAACTGCCGTCCGTTGAACGCAGTTTTCGAGCTCTCGGATGTTGCCTGGAAATTCGCAGTTCATTAGCACCTCAATCGCTTCGGGAGCGAAGGTCAGCGTGTGATCATTCTCAGTATTGAAATTCTTGAGAAACTGAGCGGCCAAGAGCGGAATATCACCTCGCCTTTCGCGCAATGCCGGCACGCGTAAAGTGACGACGTTGATGCGATAATAGAGGTCTTGCCGGAACTCCTTGCGTTGAACTGCCGTTTCCAAGTCCCTGTTCGTTGCGGCAATCACGCGAACATCAACTTTAATGGTGTGGTTGCTGCCGACGCGCTCAAACTCCTGCTCCTGCAGGACACGCAGCAGCTTAGCCTGGAACGAACCTGATATTTCGCCAATCTCGTCCAGAAACAATGTGCCTTTGTCGGCAGCCTCAAAGCGCCCCTTGCGCAAACTGCTCGCGTCGGTGAAGGCACCCTTCTCATGACCGAACAAGTCAGATTCCAGAAGCGTCTCGGTGAGCGCCGCGCAATTGACCTTGATGAAGGGCTGCTTGGCGCGAGGCGAGAGCTCGTGAATGGCTTTGGCAACCAGCTCCTTACCGGTTCCGGATTCACCTCGCAACAGGACCGTAGTCTTCGCCTTGGCCACCTTGACAAGGTGCTCACGCAGCTTGCGCAGCGCCTGACTATCGCCAAGCATCTCCTTGCTGATCTTTTTACGTTCCATTTGGCAGCCCATCCCACTCCGCCACCCGCCGGTAGAACTGCACTGGACGGTGAGCTGTGTTGTATTTCGTCATCATCATTCTCGATCTCACCTTTGTTGCTTCGAAATTTTCGGCGCGCGGACGCCCTCGGCAAATGGCAATGGCGCCTGAGCATCGTTGCCTTTCACCAGGACGAGCGTCTTCCTCCGCGCGGGCGCTCGCAATATGCGGTTTGCGCAGGCCTTTACTCGACCGGTCGCTGTTCTGTCCGGCTTCTGCCGCACCGCAGCCTGCAAACTCATCCTTGACAAGAAAGGAGGGGAGTCAACCGAGCTCTCCTTGCATTTATGCAAGGAAAATTGTCAGTTTGATAGAATTCTATCAAAACGGCAGAAACGCCCCGCCCCAGTTTGGCTGTACCTGCGGCGTTCAGCGTACGTGACGACATGTGCGGACTTGTCCCAATTGCCATCCGAGTTGTGCGGAACAGTAGCTGCTGCGCTGTTCGCTTCAACCGCGTGAGGCCGGAGACAGTAGAGACGGCGGCTCGTCGAGCGAGGTTTCATTGTTCGGCTACTAAACCGGCTGTCCTTTGGTGGGAGTTGGTTTCGCCCAAGTTCTGGGCCTGGGGGCGTCTAGCCCGTTTCGCCGCACAGGCTCCTTCCACATCGTCGAGGCCGAGAAGGAGGGACCCCACAGCTCTCCCTGTATCACAATGCCCCGCCCCTCAAGCAGCTAGATACGACAGGTGACCTCAAATGAGGCGTCTTGCATGGCTTCTACACCTGCCTGAATGCCAGAACTGCGTTCGTACCGCCCATGGCGAAGGCGTTGCTCATGGCGACGCGCACCTTGCGCTCGCGCGGCACATTGGGTGTGATGTCGAGGTCGCAAGCGGGATCTGGCTCGCGATAGTTGGCGGTCGGCGGCACGACGTCCTCTTGGATTGCCATCACGCAGGCGATCATTTCAAGCGCGCTCGCTGCGCCGAGGCAATGCGCGTGCGTGGACTTGGTGGAAGAGATGGACATCAAATAAGCGTGGTTTCCAAACACACGCTTGATCGCCGCCGTTTCAGTCTGATCATTGCTTTTGGTACCGGTGCCGTGCGCGTTGAGGTAGTCGACGTCCTCGGCATTCAGCCCGGCATCGGCAAGGCAGGCGCGCATCGCCGACGCTGGCCCCTCGACAGATGGCGCGGCAATGTGGAAGGCATCGGCGGAAAGGCCGACGCCGGCGATCTCGGCAAGAATTGTGGCACCACGCCTCGTGGCATGCTCGTAGCTTTCCAGCACGGCCATGCCCGCACCCTCGCCCAGCACCAGGCCCTTCCTATCGGCGGAGAAGGGCCGGCAGGTATCGGGTGAAAGCACGCGCATTGCTTCCCATGCTTTCAGCACGCCCCATGCGAAGGGTGCGTCGCTGCCTCCGGAAACCATTACGTCGGCCCGGCCCAGCTTGATCTGGTCCACCGCCGAGGCGATCGCATGGTTGGCCGAGGCACATGCGGAGGTCACCCCGAAGACCGGCCCGCGCAAGCCGAGGCTCAAGCTCACCTGGCCGGCGGCGGCGCTTGGCATCGTTTTGGGTACAGCGAGGATGCCAACTCGCCTCGCGCCGTCCAAAAGGAGGGCCCGGTAAGTTTCCTCCATCACATCCCAGCCCAAGCCGCCGACGCCCACTGTCGCGCCGAAGCGATGGGCATTCCCCTCGTCGCAGGAAAGTCCGGCCTGCCGCATGGCTTCGCGCGCTGCAAGCACGGCGAGCAAGCTGAAGCGGGCCATGGAGACGAACTGCTTGCGATTGATGTCGTGCTGGGGCAGCGCCTTGATCTCAGCGCCGGTCATGCCCTCCAGGTCATGAAGCTCGGAATTGGCGATCGGGCCGATGGCGGAGCGGCCTTCGCGCATCTCTTTCCACATAGAGGCGGCGTCGGTGCCCAGTCCGCACAGGCCGCCCACTCCGGTGATAACGACGCGCCTGTCCATTCAAGCCTCCTTCGCAAGCAAGCCGCGGACGGCTTCCACGACGTCGCCGACATTCTTGAGATTGGACCAGGCATCGGCCGTGTTCATGTCGATCTTGATGCCGTAGGCCTGCTCCACATCCCAGAGGACGTCCGCCAAACCCAGCGAATCAAACCCGAGCGCGTCCAGTTCCGTGGCGATTGTTATCTCGCCGACGAATGACGCAGGCATTCCCTCACCGCTCTCCGACTCGGCGCGTTTCTTGATCAGGGCAATGACGTCCGTTGCGAATTGATCGGCCATTCTGTTTCCTGTCTTTCTTTCCCGCGTTTCGACCTGGACGCGGCTCAGTTCCTGAGGCGCGCCGCGTCGCGAAAGCCATCACGCTTGGGCAACTGACAAAGCCCAATGCTCATAAAGCCGGATCAGGTCCGGCCGGTGTGTGGCGTAGGTGCAGTATGACGATGTGAGCCGCTACACCGTGCGCGTCTCCCAGTCTGTCCATAGACTCGGAAGAAGTCGGACCCGGTCAGTTGCAACTCCCTTTCCCAGCACTCCACTGCCCGGTAGAGCGCATGAAAAATCTCCTTTCGGGCGGTTTCTGTTCTGCCCATGCAGGATTCCAGAACATTGATGAAATCGTTTGTTTCGATGAAAGGCATCCACACTTTGGATGGTTGACACGCGTTTCAAAGATCGTGAACTACATCTCGTCGTTGTGCTCGACGCACTCCCGACAGAGCGCAACCTCATGGGCGCGGCATGCAGGATTAACCGAGCCCAGCCGGTCATGAGTGCGGCCGGCCGGGTCGGGCGATAGGCAGTCATGCCCTGCCCTTCCTGCGGGTCAAGCACTCCGAAAAAACATTTCCCCCATAAATGCTAGATCTTCCGTTGCCTTTTCGCGGGCTTCTGCGTGAGGTGAGGCACGCCATCCATGGCATGTGGCACACGCACGCGATGCCAGTGCACGGTCGTTTTCTCGGCAAGGCCGTTCTCTACCTCGACCCGCACGCGCTCGCCCTGACGGACCCGGATTTCCGGGCCTGGAACGGGCCTTCGGCGCGCAATCGAGCCCGGTTCACCCGGCCCAATGGCGTCCACTTTGGGGGCGCATGCACTGCAGACCCGCTGGACCTGATCCGGGAGAGGATGGGCGCGGCGATTGGAATAGCTATGAAAGCGCATCGGACCGTGGAACTGCGCGCGCAGACTTTCGGAGGAAGGCTCGCTTTTAAACGTTATCGTGCAACTCTGACCGTTCTTCGCCTTGGCGGGTGCCGCGGAAGAATCCCGGGTTCTGCGAGCGCTGCGAGAACACCTGCGGTCGATCCTGTACCACAATCTCGCGAAGCTCGATGCTCTCTACAAACGATGTCTTGGATTCTCACGCCCTTATTTCAGCACTTCGCTCGCTTGCCCGACTCGGCCGCGGTCAGCCTTCACCGCCAATTTTATTGGCGCAGCGACGTTCCTATCGGTTCAGGCGAAGCTTCTTGAACCTGCCGCTCTCTCGTTGCCCTGGCACGATTAATCGTCCTCTCAGTCTGTCATTGGCGGAGTCGCTCCTGAGGCGCGCGCCGGCGAGTTCGAGGAGCGCGTGGCTATCTCCTCGGTCCAGCCGGATTCCGCTGCGCGCTCAGCCAATTCCTGGAAGGCCGATTCCAAGGCGAGCTGGCATTGAAGGCCGCGGTCCGGATGGTCGACTAGCTTGGTTCCACGATCGCAATGCTTGATCGCTTCATTGCAGGCCATGGGCTCTCGCCCTCTCCTTTTGCCACACGAGGCGCCAGCTCACGTGTTGTGCGCCCCGGCAACCGCTTTCACCAGCCGCTCCAGCGATCCCGCGCGCTCCAGCTCCGCAAAGAATGATGCGGCGTGACGCTACCCAGCCGGTGCTTCTCGGCCATTTGCACACATAGGGATAGTCGACCATGAAATCGGACCGAGGCGAGGCGTTGGACGTTTCAGTCTTGGTCTGAATGCGCCGCCCACGAGCCGATCGGTCTTCTCGATGATTTGGCGCACCCTCGTTGTCGACAAGCCATGTTCCTGAGCCAGGTCGGCGAAACTCTTGCCCTTCAGAAAGCCGTCGACCAGGGCTATGTTCCTATCGACGGTCGGCTAAATCCCAGCAGGCGCGCGCAGTTTTCCGGCATCATTCCGTTTGTTCATCCGCTTGTCCGCGCCCCCTGCAAATCCTACCGGGCCAAATCGGTGCTTGGAAGACCCACTCATGTCATGGCCTCGGGAAAGTACAAGGCCGACGGTTATGTGAATACGAAAGATGCTGGCGATCACCATGATCGTTGGTGACCGCTGACCTCCCCAATGTCGGCTTCGACGGCACACCGGGAGCTCTCGGCAATGTTGAATAATTCCGTTTGAAGATGGTTGACTTCGTCGTCGAGGCTCGATCCATCAGGATCGGTATCGACGATTCTATATTTGAGAAACCCAAATTCGTTTGACTCGCGCAATTCGCTGTACGGCGTATCATCGCAAGCGCGGGATTCCGACATCCTGCGAAGTGCCCGCGTTGCTGGAATCGATTTTGCGGAAGTAAAAAGGCCCCGGCGCTGGGTCGGCGCGCAGGGCCTTCAGGCATGTACGAGCTACCAGCATGTCCAGTTATGATCGTGCGCTATCATAATGAACAAACGGTGAATGATCGCTATCCGAGGTGCAGGGCGGGCGAGATGGTGGGGCGGTGGGGGACCTGTACCGCTGCAGCGGGGCCACGAGCAGCGACTCGAGCCATGCGCCACGCTGCAGGACCTCGATTTCGGGCCAAGCCTCGAGCCCGCAACTCGCCTTGCTTCTCGGAAATCATAAGGCTTTGTGGGGCGGTTAAGCAGCGCGATATGGCCGCGGCGATACGAAGTTTTCATCTTTACCCTGTTCAGACGGTCAGGCTGCCTTCGCCGCCGGCTTGGCTGCCTTGACATGGGTTATACTGCGGCGACCGTCGACGCCGATCGGAACGTCACCGTCAACCGTAGCGCGACGCACAACCCGGTGCTGGTCGCCATAGTCGTTGACCGCATAATGCTGGTTAGCACGGTTGTCCCAGATAGCGACGTCGCCTACTTGCCAGCGCCACCGCACGGTATTTTCCGGGGCAGTGACGTAGGACTGGAACACCTCGTAGAGTTTGGCGGAATCGCTCTTGGAAAGGCCGACGAGGCGCTGCACGAAATTGCCGAGCAGCAGCGACTTCTCCCCGGTTTCCGGATGGACGCGCACGACCGGATGCTCGGTCTCGTAGATCGTCGATGTGAAAACTTCCTCGAAGTGCTTCTTCTCTTCGGCTGTGGCGCGCGGGCGCACGGCTGCGTAGTCGTAGGCATTGCTATGAATAGCCCACAGATTGTCCGCCAATATTTTGAGCGGCGCCGGCAGATTCTCGTACGCGGCGTGCGTGTTGGACCAGATCGTGTCGCCCCCCGCCGCCGGAATGACGACGCCACGTAGGACCGAGAATTTCGGATAGGCATCGACGAAAGTCACATCGGTATGCCACTGGTCTGCCCTGCCACCGCCACGGCCGGAATCGAGATTGAGGATTGAGGCCGTGCCGGCTGCCGGCCCCTGCGTGGGATGAGGTACAAGGTTACCCAGACGCCGCGCGAACAATTCCTGCTCCGCATCGTCGAGATGCTCCTGGCCGCGGAAGAAGATCACCTTGTGTTTTAGAAGAAGCTGGTTGATGGCTGCTATCGCTGCGTCCGAAAGGTCTCCACCAAGGCGAACTCCTCTGATTTCAGCTCCAACACGGCTGGTCAGCGGTACAACGTCGGAGTCAGGAATTCTCTTCGTCAAGCTCGAAAGCCAAAATCCCGGCGGATCGATCAAGGATCGCATTGCGTTGTCGATGATCGTTAATGCCGAACAGCGTGGCCAGCTCGCGCCGGGCGGTACAATCATCGAAGCGACCGCTGGCAACACAGGGCTCGGCCTGGCCTGGCGGCACGAAGCGCGTGATCGCGTGTCCAAAAGCTGACAGCGTCAGACAAATGTCAGGTTCATTACAACCAACATCTGGGCACTGACGAGGTTTTTCGAAGCAATGGGCGCTAACTGCGCGCTGAGCGCGTTGGCATGGCTTTTGAGACTGAGTGACTGTGACTGCACTTAATGGGGCAAGACGAGCGATGCGCTCCTCCCTGAACCCGTGTGCCGTCTCTGAGAGGAAACCAGCTCGTGCAGAAACCTTTGGAAATAGCTTTGGACCGCAACGTGGTATTGCAGATGGAGTCCCCGGCTCCTTCGATTAGAGTCGAGAACTGGCTGCATGGCGAGCCCCTCACGAGCTTTGAGCCCGGCAAGTGTACATAGTCGAATTTTGGGCAACTTGGTGCGGCCCATGTGTGGACGGGATGCCCCATCTGATCCAGCTGCAGGGCGTCGCCAGGCGCGCCATCTGGACAGCAGGAGCTGGACTATGGGCAAGGTAACAGGCTTTCTCGAAATCGACCGGCAGGTGCACAAGTACCAGCCGGCCTCCGACCGCATCCGGCATTTCCGTGAATTCACGCTGCCGATGTCGGACAAGGAGGTCGAGAAACAGGCCGCGCGCTGCATGGATTGCGGCATTCCGTTCTGCCACGGGCCAACGGGCTGTCCCATCCACAACCAGATCCCGGACTGGAACGACCTCGTCTACAATGGCGACTGGGACAATGCGATCCGCAACCTGCATTCGACCAACAATTTCCCGGAATTCACCGGCCGCATCTGCCCCGCACCTTGCGAGGAAGCCTGCACGCTGAACCTCGAGGACATTCCCGTCGCCATCAAGACGGTCGAGCAGGCGATCGCCGACAAGGCTTACGAGACCGGCCATATCAGGCCCTATCCGCCGGAGAAGAAGACCGGCAAGCGCGTCGCCGTCATCGGCTCCGGCCCGGCCGGCATGTCGGCTGCCCAGCAGCTCGGCCGCGCCGGCCACGACGTCCATGTCTATGAG